>JBAVBF010000441.1:0-13546 GCA_049586115.1 Thermoanaerobaculia bacterium
CTTCGCGGTGCGACACGGTCATATCGCTGCCGACGAGATTGAGCGTGAGCTCCACGATCATGCGAATACGGCGGAGGCGCCTGCGCTCGAAAATCGGCGAGCGGACTTCCATCGTCGAATCCATTGCGTATTTGCCCATGCGTAGTTACCGCGCTCAAACGGGGAGGTCGCGCGTCGCATTCCTCGTTTTTAGCGCCGGTGCCGGGTGTCAGAAAAACCGTTGCCGCGCAAAAACAATTCGTCCGCGCAGCACGACTTTTCGCGGCAGCCCAGTCGACTCAGCCGAAGGCAACCTACGCTGCGGGCCGTGCCCGCCTAGGCGTGTTCGCGGTCGCCTTCGGACCAGATCTCGTCGGCGACGACGTCATCGACCGGATCGACTTGCGACTCATAGAACTTGATCGCGGCGCGGCCGACGGCGCGGACGGAGATGTAGTTCAGCGTGCCGCCTGCCGCGACGCCGACAAATGGGATCGCTTTCGTCAGCCGCTCGCGGAAAAAGTTCGCGCCGAGCTTCTCCGCGATCTTGCCGCCTTCCATCGTGGCGGATTCCAGCATCGTGGCGATGCCTTGCTTGCCGATGCCGACGCCGGACGCATACGCGAGGCACGACATCGCTTCCGCGAACCGTTCGCGCTGCGACGGCTCGTGGCCGTAGACCGTGGCGATGCCGAGGATGAGGCGGAACTGCTGGAAGACGAGAAAGGCCAGTTCCGCGCCGAGGGAACCGATCGCGATGAAACCGCTGGGGAGGCCGGAGACAGCGCCCGCCGCGGCGCAACGAAGAGCGGTGCGGCGGACCAGCATGCGCGCGTGTTCGTCGGAGTGAAAATCGGGCTCGCTCTCCTTGAGAGCGGCCACATCGCGGCGAATCTTCTCTGTATCGATCTCTTCGAAGAGAGACCGGAAGACCTCCTCGAGCATCGAGTCGGCCCGCTGTTTGAACTGCCGGACTTTCCCCATCGTTGGATTCAGTCGGAGCTCTTCGACTCCGTTTTGGCTGGTGCCTTGGTTTCGGTTTTCGTTTCGGACTTCGTTTCTGATTTTGATTCCGTCTTCGTCTCGCTCTTCGATTCGGAAGGCTTGCTGTCGCCGGACGACGACTCGCTCTTCGTTTCCGACGATCCCGCTTTCGTCTCCGCCTTCGATGCGGCGCTGGCGTAATCGGTCTTGTAGAAGCCGGAGCCTTTGAACTGGATGGCCGGCGCCGACATCAACTTTCGCACCTCGCCGCCGCACTTGTCGCACACCGCGTATGGAGGGTCCGTAAATTTCTGGATGACTTCCGTGCGGTCATTGCACTTCGTACATTGGTACTCGTAAATGGGCATGCGGCGTATGTGAACGAGGCAGGCGAGGGCGCGATTCCGGAACTGTCATCCAGAGCCGGCAACGCGCGGCGAAGGATCTCAAGTTACGCAATCCTCCCTGAAACCGGGTTTCAGCAAATGCAGCACAGCTTGAGGTCCTTCGCCGTGCGTTGCCCGGCTCTGGATGACAGCCTTTACTGCTTCATCAACGGCGCGATCTTCGCCTGCGAATTCTCTTCCGCGGCGAACAGCACACCATCGCGGAAGTAGACACCGGCGATTCCGCCGCCGGTGCGGCGGTAGTACCACGACTCGATCGTCGAGTCGGGACGGTCGTTGGTCACCTGCCAGCCGGGAATGGGCTTGCCGAGGAGGTGGGCAACGTCGCGCTGCGACATCCCTTTTTCGAGCGCGAGCAGCTTCTCGTGCGAGACCGCCAGATGATCGACGGATTCGGCGAGGCCTTTCAGCGCGGCCTCGTTTTTCGGATCGTGTGTCAGCACCGCGCGATAGATGCGGATCGCATCCTGATGACGGCCGACCACCGCCAGCTCGCGCGCGAAATCGAGCTGGATGTGCTCGTAGACCTCGCGGGCGCGGCTGTGCGTCGGATGCTTGACGACGAACGCTCCGAGTGTGTCCGCATACGCCTGCTTCGCGTGCACCGGCGCGTTCGGCGCAGTGGCGGCCTGTTTGTGGCGGAGGACGTGGAGCCATTCCGAAGAGTTGTCGGAGGTATCGGAAGAATTGCCGCCGCACGACACGGCAGCGAGTGCGATGAGGACCAGGAACCGGCGCATTGGCTCCAAAAGTAGCACAGCTTCTCTGCGCTATAATCGCGCGCCCGGTTGAGAGCGGGTTTCAACCTACAGGATTCGGAGGACTTATGGCCGTGAGGGGCGACGAAGTCGCGGGCTCGATCGAAGCACATGTCCGCGATGCGATGGAGAAGTTGGTGGGCGAGATTCGCTCCTCCATCGAAGACGTCCGCGAGGTTGTCGACTCGCAACTCAAGGCCGCCTTGCAGAGCGTTCAGGCGGACGTAAATGCCGTCTCGTTCCTCCCGCACATCCAGAAATCCCTCGGCGAATTCGAAGAAAGCATCAACGCAGCGATTCCGCCGCCACCACCCGCGCAGACAGGCGCTGATGCATCGCGCGTCAAACAGGCGGTGCAGGCGGTGGAGCGCGGCAAGTCGCAGGTGGACATCCTCAATGCGCTGCTCGATCAATGTCTGACGTTCGGCTCGCGCGCGGCCATGCTGATCCTGCGCGGCGAAACATTCAGCGGCTGGAAGGGTGTCGGCTTCACGGCGGCGGGCGGCAACGACGAGCAGGTCAAACGTTTCAATGCGGCGCCTGGCCTGATTGCTGAGCTGGACCGCGTCCTTCGCGACGAGCAGGTTGTGACCTGGGACGGCGCCAATCTCTCCACCCGCCTCGGCGTCCCCGCCTCGTCAAGCGCGATCCTGGTGCCGATGGTGATCAAAGACAAAATCGCCGCGGCGGTTTACGTCGATGCGATCGACGCCGATGCCTCGAAGCTCGATCCCGCGTCGCTGGAGCTGCTCGTTTTCACGACCGGCTTGCTCATCGATACGGTCGCGAGCCGCAAGAAGTCGCCGTCGCCGAGTTTGAACGATGCGGAGTCGGTCACCGCCCCGCAGGCGAAGGTGGCTGCCGAACCTTCTCCCCGTCCCACGCCTCCGCCTTCGCCGGCCGTTGCAGACGAAATGGCCGATACGACCGTGGCCGTTTCCGCGGCGCAGTTGCGCGAGATGATGGCGCCTCCTCCCGCCAAGCCGACCTTTACGATGCCGGAGACCGACTTCGCGGCGCCATCGTCCGCGATGCCGTCGGCGGCATCCTTCATGACCACGGCATTGCCGGCCATCGAAACGCCTCCGGCCGCTCCGCCTCCGGCCGCCGCGCCGTCGCCCGACCGGGAGGAGCGCGCCAGCACGCAATACATCCCGCCGCCGAACCTCACCACCCGCGGCGGGACGCCTCTCACCGGCGGACGTCCGGGCGACGACGATTCCAAACGCCACGACGAGGCTCGCCGCTTCGCGCGTCTCCTCGTCTCCGAAATCAAGCTTTACAACGAGCCGAAAGTCGACCTCGGCCGCCGCAACAAAGACCTCTACGAGCGCCTCAAAGAAGACATCGACCGCAGCCGCCAGATGTACGACGAGCGCATCTCCGACGACGTCCGCAAGACGTCGAATTACTTCTACGACGAGCTGGTGCGAATCCTCGCCGACGGCGACGCTTCCGCCCTCGGCCTGTAATCAGCACGCAGCCCGAGAGACGGATCGGCGGATCATGTTCGCGTTTTCTTGAACAAGGCAAGTACGCTGCGTTCTCGATCACGCGACAACTCAGCAATCGCTATTGAGTTACTGCGAATCGCCTCGTGAATGTCGCGCGTCACACAGTTCCCAAGCCTCAACCAAACAACTTTCGGCGGTGCGCCGCGAAGGGTCGACAGTTCAACGAAATCGGCATCCTTGGAAACGATGCGAAACCGTTTTCTCGCGCGTACTCCCACATGCCGATGTCGGACGCATCTCCGAGGCCACATTGGGAAACGTGCTGGGACCCGGGAAAGTGATCGCCGAGATGCCCAACCAGCGATGGCGCGAGGTTCTGATCGAACAGCAGCTTCATTCGGCCGCGACCAGCATCCGGTGCTCGCGCTCCGCCGCGTAGGTCAGGCACGCGCGAATGTCGTCGCGGGTGAGATACGGAAAATCACTTAACAGCTCGTCTTCCGTCATCCCCGCTGCCAGATACGACAACACGTCATAGACGGTGATACGCATGCCGCGAATGCACGGTTGGCCGCCGCGTTGCCGGGCTCGATCGTGATGATTCCTTCGTACGACATCGGGCGTCATTCTAGGCCACACCTCGCCACGGCGCACTTTTCGCACTTGAGTCCGTTGAATGCGGGTTCGACGGGGTTGGGTTGTCGCGGTTGCCGCGGTGCTGGTGCCGCTGCTCGTCGTCGTGGGCGTACTGCGCCTGCGCAGGGCGCGTTCGCATCATGTCGACTACGTCGTGCCGGCGAAGCCGGAGGCGCCGCCGGATCTGGAGAAGTTGCGGCCCGCGTTCACAGCCGGACTCGACGCCATCCATCACCGCGACGGCGCCGAGGCGGTGAAGCAGCTCTCGTCATTTCACTTTGGGAAGCGCGCCGTCGATGAGTATCGGATGTACTACCTCGCCAACGCGTATCAGCTGGCAAAGGACAGCGCGCATGCGCGAACGACGCTGGCCGATCTTCTGTCGCGCAATCCGGCGTTCGTCCACTGCGCGGACGCCGGCCTGAACCTCGGCGGACTCTACGCGGCCATCGCCGATTGGAGACACGCAGAGGATGCATATGACAGCGTCGCCGCGAAAGCGGACGACTCCAACGTCGCCGCTACCGCGCGATGGAGCGCCGTCGATGCGCATTTCGCGCAGGGCGACATTGCTGCTGCTCTTTACGACGCACGCAACATCGCCATCAAGAATCCGCGTTCGCCGCAGGCCGTGCATGCGATCGAACTGACACGCGCGATCACCGGCGATCCGATCCGGTTCACCGCGGCCGAACGGCTCGAACGCGCCGTCTCGTTTCTGCGTGACGGCGATCCGCAGAACGCCTTCGACGAGCTGGCCTTGCTTGAAGCGAACGGCGTCCCTGCCGATCTGCGCACGCCGATGCTGCTCAACCGCGGGCTTGCGCTGAATCAGCTTCGCCGCTTCGAAGACTCGAACAAAGTCCTCGAGCCGCTCGCGGCGGGTCCGTATCGTTTCGCGATTCCGGCAATTTACACGGCGGCGAAAAACTACGCGGTCCTGTCGGCATCGATCAATCCGAACGTCACGAAGACGATCGTCGTCAAGCAGCAGGTCGGCACGACCAAGATCGCCGCGAAAGGGAAGAAGAAGGCCACCACGAAGCCGAAGTTCGCGAACGTCAAGAAGAACATCCAGCTCGTCGACCTGGCGAAGAAAGCGAAGAAGGATGAATACGATCGGCTCGCAACCGAGCGGCTGAAGGATCTGCTCTCCCTTCAGCTTGCCGACGACGTCCGCATCGAAGTTCTGAACCTGCTCATCGCGCGCGCGGAGTCGAAGAATCAGGACGCGTACGAACGGGAGTTGGTCGCGCAGCTGGCCAAAGTCGATCCGTCGCAGGAAGCCGGGCTCCAGCATTTCTGGGACAAGGCGTGGGCGGCCTACGCGCGCGGCGACCTGAATGGCGCCCGCGAGTTGCTCGCGTTCATCCGCGACAACTATCGCAATCCGAACACGAAGCGGCAGTCGATGTACTGGTTCGCGCGTTGCGGCGAGCGGCTCGGGCGCAAAGACGAATCGGCGGCGATCTACCACGAGCTCGCGTCCGCGCCGTACGACGACATCTACGCGATCGAGTCGGAAAAACGCGGCGCGAAGCGGCAGGCGACGACTGTGAATCCGCTCACGAGCAATCGCATGGACTGGCGCGACATCGCCGAGCAGAACATGCCGAAAGAACTACGCCTCGGCTACGAGCTGACGGCGCTCTCCGATTTTGCCGATGCAAAGCAGGAGATCGACAAGAACCGCAATCGCAGGAATCAGCAGTACGCCGACGCGCTCATGGCCGATCTCTACCACGCCTCGGGCAACATGATCGACACGCTGAAGACGCTGCGCAGCGCGTTTCCGGCGCTGGCGACCGTAGAGCAGGATTCCGTTCCGACGTACTTTCTGAAGATGTACTACCCGTTGAAGTACGACGACTGGATCCGCAAATACTCCAGCTCCAACGGCGTCGATCCGTACACCGTGATGGGCCTGATTCATCAGGAGAGCTACTTCAACCCGAGGGCGAAATCGGCAGTCGGCGCGACCGGCTTGATGCAGTTGATGCCCGCCACCGGCCGCGAGCTGGCCGGCCGTTTTCACATCACTCCGCGCCTCGACAACCCCGAAACGAACATCCGCCTCGGCACTGCCCACTTCAAGATGCTCGTGAATCTTTTCAATGGCAGCAACGAGCTGGCGATCGCGTCCTACAACGCCGGCCAGGGCCGCGTCCTGCAATGGCGCCGCGCCGCGCCCGGGAAGCCGATGGACGAATTCATCGAAGCCATTCCCTTCCGCGAAACGCGCACGTACGTCAAGCACGTGGTGATGCTGGCGTCGACGTACAAGCGCATGTATCCGTGATCCCTGGCAGGATGCCCGCGCTCCCGGGGGATGACGCGACGCGTCAGGGGATGAACCCGCGGATCGTGCGCACCGTCATCCCTGGCTTCGACACCTTCACCTCCACCTTGCGGTACGCGCGATCCTTCACCGAGGTCTGGGCGTTGTAGGCGATCAGGTATTGCGAGCGGAGATCCTTGTCGAGTTGCGCGTACGTCGCGTCGAGTTGTTTGATGTCGTGGATGAAGTAGGCGGTACCGCCGGTCTCCGCCGCGAGCGTCTTCATCTTGTTCGTACCGCTGGCGTCGAAGATCCCGAGGCCGACGCCGATGAAGTACAACGGCACGCGCGCCGAACGGGCGTAGGTCAGCATCTCGTCGTACGACGTTCGCGACGTCGTGTCTTCGCCGTCGGTGAGGATGATCAGCGCGCGACGTCCCTGCAGCGTTCGGAATCGATAGAGGCCGGTCACGATGGCGTCGTACAACGCCGTTCCGCCGCTCGCTTCCGGAATCGAGTTCACCTGCGATTGCAGCGACGACACGTCCGTCACGAATGGCGAGGCGGACTTCGCATCGAATGCGAAGCCGGTCACGAAGGCGCGGTCGCCCGGCCGCATGATCTTCTTGAAGAACTCCAGCGCGGCCGATTTCGCCTGCTCCATCCGCGGCTTCATGCTTCCGGAGTGATCGAGCAGCACACCGGCCGCGATCGGCAGGTTCGAGGCATAGTTGAACGTGGAGATCTTCTGCGGCTTGCCGTTTTCGAGCACGGTGAAATCCGGCTGCTTGAGGTTCGTGACCGGCACGCCGCTCCGGTCGTTGACCGTCACCGGCAGTTCGATGAGGTTGACTTCGATCTCCTCGGAGAATCGGTCGCCGTTCAGGAAGAGGAGGTCGCTGGCCTCGTAGTTCGTATCGTCGGTCACCGAGGCACGGACGAATTCGACGCCTCGCAAAAGCGAATTCGGAACATCCAGCGCGTACGGCGGCGAGGTCCACTCATGCAGTTTTGTCTGGCCGGCGAAAAATACGGCCGACTTGATCGTCGTCGCTTTCGGGTTCTGCACGCTCAGCTTGAAGTGCGCCACGCCATCGGGCGTCAGCGTACGAGTGATCTTCACTTCGAGCGGCGTCTCGTGCTCGTTGACGACGAAGGCGTCCGCGTCGACGTAGCGGCCCGACGCGTCGAAGCCGACGGCGCGAACTTCCACGCGTTTCGGCAATGCGCCGAGGTCGAGCTCCGCGCGGTACGGAGGCGCGTTGCGGGCGAGGACCCGCTTCCCTTCCACCCAAAACTCGACGCGCGTCACCGGCACTCGAACTTCCACTTCTACGATGAACAGGTTTGGCGCGATGTCGCGCCGCGGCGGAATGATCCGCACCGCGCCGCTCGTCTCCGGCACGATCCCCTCGGCCAGAATCGATTCGGCGTCATCACCTTCTTTCGCGACATACGCCTTGTTCGTTTTCGCGATCGTGAACGTCTGCGTCGCCTTCGCCAGAATCACCGGCGTCTGTTCTTCGAGCGGAACCATGAGTTTCGCGTCGACCTCGGCATCGCCCGGCTGGAGTGTCTGCACCGAGGTCAACGGATTCGGCGTCGACGGCTGGATCGGATAGCGAAAACGTTTCACGACGTCACCGTTCTGCGAGATCGAACCGGTCAGAACGAGCGGCACGCCCGACGGTGCATCGGTCGGAATCGTGAAGTGAAAAGAGAGGCGCGTGACGACGCCACCCTGCGCGGAATCGCCGAGCGATTCGACGTTGAGATTGATCTTGCCGTCCGCGGCGAGGAGCGAGGCGGGGAGAAGGAGGAGCGCAGCCAGCGCACGTAGCATCCCGCTATTCTCCACGTCCGGCGTGGGCACGGCGATAGAATCTGCCGTTGCTGTATGGCCTTGCCACCGCTTCGTTACCGGGCAGTGCTGTTCGATCTGGACGGAACGCTCGTCGATTCGTATGCGGCGCTCGCTGAGGCCGTCAATTTCGCGCGCCGCGAACATGGTTTGCCCGAGCTGAGCGCCGCGCGCATTCGCGACTTCGTCGGCGACGGTCTCGACACGATGCTTCGCCGCGCCTTCGACGTCGATGCCGTGCCGCGCAGCGTGAAGGACGCTTTCGAATCGCGTTACGACGAGATCTGCTGCGAGGCCTCGACGATCCTCGCCGATGTCGAGTCGACGCTGTCCACACTTCACGGCCTCGGCGTGGCGATGGCGGTCTGCACGAACAAGCCAACGTCATTTTCGAAAAAGATTCTGACGTTTCTGCAACTCGCGCCCTACTTCCGCGCCATCGTCGGCCCCGACCTCGCCGGCGCGCGCAAACCGGAAGCGCGACACGTGCTGCACACGCTGGAGGCGACGTCGTGCGCACCATCCGACGCGCTCTTCGTCGGCGACATGCCGATCGACGTCCAAGCCGCACGCAACAGCGGGATCGACGTGGCGGTGGTGTCGACGGGATCGTCGACGCCGGATGCGTTGCGCGCAGTGCGAGCGGATCACTATCTGGAGAGATTCGGCGATCTCGTTCGGGTGGTGACGGGATGAATCGCGTTTCACCAGCTTGCCTTGTGGACGGAACGCTGGCAGTTCGGCGGCGAGACGCCGCCGGGCCAGCCGGCGAGGACGCCGGCGTTCCGTCCAGGAGCGTCGCGTGACCTACCGCTTCGTATTTTTCGACGTCGACTCCACGCTCGTCACGATCGAGGGCATCGACGTGCTCGCTGACGGCAATCCCGAGATCGCGAAACTGACCGACGCCGCGATGAACGGCGAGATTCCTCTCGATCAGGTGTACGCGAAACGGTTGCAAATGATCCAGCCGTCGAAGGATCGCGTCGAAAAACTTGGGGCGACGTATGTTCGATCACTCGTCGACGGCGCGAAGGAAACCATCGCTGCCCTGCAGGACAACGGCGTCGTCGTCCATCTCGTCACCGCCGGCATCGAACAAGCGATCCGTCCACTCGCCGATGCGCTGAACGTCCGGAACGTCCATGCCGTGAAACTCATCTTCGATGCGGAAGGCAAGTACAAAGACTTCGATCGCCGCTCATTTCTGACAAGGCCGGGAGGCAAGGAGCTGGTCGTGCGCGACATCCGTGCGCGCTCGCACGGCAAGGCCGCGTTCATCGGCGACGGCATCAGCGATCTCGAAGCGAAGCCGGCCGTCGATCTCTTTATCGGATTCGGAGGCGTTGTCGTCCGGCCGCGCGTGAAGGAGAATGCGGACCTCTACGTCACGAACCTGCGCGACGTGCTGCAACATCTCATATGACCAACGCCAACTTCTTCGTTCCCGGCCCGACGTGGGTTCGGCCCGAAATTCTTGCGGAGATGACTCGGCCGATGATCGCGCATCGATCGGCCGAATTCGGCGATCTGTTCCAGCGCGTCGTCGCCAATCTCAAGCCGCTTTTCGGCACGACGGGCGATACGTTCGTCGCCTCGTGCAGCGGCACCGCCCTGCTCGAAGCGTCACTGACGAACTGCGTCCCGCGCCGCGTGCTGGTCACGACCTCGGGTGCGTTCGCCGAACGCTGGATGGCCATCGGCGAGAGCCTCGGGCTCGAGGTCGACCAACTGAACGCAGGCTGGGGAAGCGCGGTCGATCCCGAGAAACTCGCCGATCACCTGGCCTCGCGCCGCACGCAGTACGACGCCGTCACCCTCACGCACAACGAGACATCCACCGGCGTCACGAACGATGTGGCCGCGTTGGCGCGTGTCATTCGCGAGCAATCGCCGAACTCGCTCATCCTCGCCGACGCCGTCTCCTCGCTCGGCGGCATCCCGGTCCATTTCGATGACTGGGGACTCGACGTCTGCCTGGCCAGCGTGCAAAAAGGAATCGCGCTGCCGCCCGGCATCACCGTGTTCGCCGTGTCGGAACGTGCGCTCGCAGAGTGCAAAAAGCGTCCGTACCGAGGCACCTATCTCGACTTCCTCAGCTACAAAAAACATGCGGACGACGGCAATGTCCCGTCGACGCCTTCGATCTCGCACTTTTACGCGCTCGCCCGGCAGCTCGACGAAATCATCAATGTCGAAACGCTTGACGCCCGCTACCAACGCCACGAAGCGATGCGCGAAACGACGATCCGCCGCACGGCGCCATACGCGGAGCTTGCGTCGGACGCCGACCACGCCTCGGCCACAGTTTCCGCGCTCCTCCCGAATCGTCCGCCCGAGGAGCTGCGCGCCGCGATGAAAAAACGCGGGTTCACCCTCGGCGGCGGCTACGGCAAATGGAAGGCGACCACCTTCCGTATCGGCCACATGGGCGACATCCAGCTCGACGATTTGAACGCGATGCTCGACGCGCTCGACGAGGTCGCGGCGTCATGAAAATCCTCGTCACCGACACACTCGCTGACTCCGGCCTGGCCATTCTTCGCGCCGCGAGCGATATGGAAGTCGACTATCGTCCCGGCCTCAAAGGCGACGCGCTGTTGAAGGCCGTCTCCGAATCGGACGCGCTCATCACGCGCAGCGGCACGGCGGTCACCGAGGAGCTGGTTAACGCGGGCGATCGTTTGCGGATCGTCGGGCGTGCGGGAGTTGGGCTCGACAACGTCGACGTCGATGCCTGCACCGCGCGCGGCATCCTCGTCATCAACGCGCCGACGGCGAACATCATGTCGGCCACCGAGCACACCATGGCCATGCTGCTCGCGCTCTGCCGCAACATCCCCGAGGCGCATGCGAGCGTAAAGCGCGGCGAGTGGAATCGGTCGAAGTTCCTCGGGACCGAGCTCGATGGCAAGACCCTCGGCATCATCGGCCTCGGGCGCATCGGCACGCGCATCACCATCCGCGCCCGCGCGTTCGGCATGCGCGTCATCGCGTACGACCCGTACGTCGCGCCGAGCGTTTACGACAAAGTGGGAGCGGAGCGCGTCTCGCTGGACGACCTCCTCGCGCGTGCCGACGTCATCACCGTGCACACGCCGCTGACCGACGAAACGCGAGGCATGATCGGCGCGGCAGAGATGGCGAAGATGAAGGACGGCGTCGTCGTCCTCAACATCGCGCGCGGCGGGATCTACGACGAGCAATCGCTGGCCGATGCACTCAACAGCGGCAAGATCGCCGGCGCCGCGATCGACGTCTATGTCGAAGAGCCGCCGAAAGACAACCCGCTGCTCTCGGCGAAGAACATCATCCTCTCGCCGCACATCGGCGCGAACACGATCGAGGCGCAGGACCGCGTGGCCGTGCAAACCTCGGAGATGGTCATCGATGCATTGCGCGGCTCGATCTTCGTCTCCGCCGTCAACCTGCCGTTCGAAGGGTTGGCCGACGCCGATGCCGCGCCGTTCATCAGCATGGCCGAGAAGCTCGGCCTCTTCGCGGCGCAGATCATCAGCGGCCCGATCACGCGCGCGGCGGTGGAGCTGTGGGGAGTGGATGAGCGGCTGACACGCATCCTTTCCGTCGCCGCGCTCAAGGGAATGCTCACTCCTCGGCTTGCGGAGTCGGTCAACTTCGTCAATGCCGAGCAGGTCGCGCAGCACCGCGGCATCGCCATCAGCGCGACCACGCATCCGATGCCGCTCGACTACACGAACCTCGTCACGTTCCGCGCGTCGTCCGCGACCGACGAGACCTGCGTTTCCGCGACGCTTTTCAGCGAAAAGAACCAGCGCATCGTTTCCGTCAACAACTTCCGCGTCGAGTTCAAACCGGAAGGGACGCTGCTCTACATCATCAACAAAGACGTCCCCGGCGTGGTCGGCAAGGTCGGCACGATCCTCGGCGACCGCGAAATCAACATTGCCGAGTACAACCTCGCGCGCGAGACCAGCGGCGGCAAGGCGCTGGCCATCGTCACCATCGATTCGCCGCTCGACACCGATACGATGGCCGCTCTTCGATTCTTCAAAGCGATCGAGGAAGTGAAACAGGTGCGGCTGTAGCTATCCGCCGCCGAATCCGTTCTCCACGTGCTTCCCGAAGTCCGTCGCAATGCCGACGTAGTAGACCTCGATGTATGAACACTCGGGTCCGTGATGCCAGTAGCCGCAGACGGTGGAGATGACGGTCAGCGTCGACGCGCCCTCGAGCTCCTTGTCCACCTTCGCGTTATGCCCCTTCAGCCGCGCTCCGAGCCCGAACGGCGAATGGATGAAGTAGTTCGCGCCGTCCATACAGAAACCGATCGGCGGAAGTTTTGAAACCTGCCCGGAGATGCATATCGGAACCTGGATCTTAGCCATCATTCATTTCCTCCGTCTGATTAGATGGACACGAAATCAACTTTTCCCCCTGTAGAATCCGTTGCGATGCAGTACCGCGAGCTCGGAAAAACGGGGATCAAGGTCAGCGCCGTCGGCTTCGGCGCGTGGGCCATCGGCGGACCGTCCGAAGCCTCGGGTGCGCCACTCGGCTGGGGACGCACGACCGACGAAGACTCCCTCGCCGCGATCCGCCGCGCGCGCGACCTCGGCGTCACATTCTTCGACACCGCCGACAGCTACGGTTTCGGCCGCAGCGAGTCGCTCCTCGGCATCGTGCTCTCGCGCAAACGGCAGGACGTCATCATCGGGACGAAGGTCGGCGTCGTGCGCACGTCGAGCGGCGAGCTGAAGAAGGATTTCTCCAAGCAGCACATCTACGTCGCCGTCGACGGCTCGCTCAAACGCCTGCGCACCGACTACATCGACGTCTATCAGATTCACAATCCGACCATCGACGATCTCCGCCGCGAAGAAATTCAGGACGCGATGGAGCGGCTGCAGGACGCCGGCAAGATCCGCTTCTGGGGCGTCTCCGTCTTCAATCCCGAAGATGGCCTGGAGGTCGTGCGCCAAAGTTGGGGGCACGTGCTGCAGGTGCTCTACAACATCCTCAACCAGGCGCCGGCGGACGAGCTCTTTCCGGCCGCGAAAGAAAAGGGCTACGGCATCATCGCCCGCGTTCCGCTCGCTTCCGGACTGCTGACCGGCAAGTTCCGCAATGACACCGTCTTCCCCGCCGACGACATCCGCCAGAACTTCCTGACGCCGCGCCGCCTGCAGGAAGCGCTGCCTCGCGTCGAC
>JBAVBF010000442.1:0-15668 GCA_049586115.1 Thermoanaerobaculia bacterium
CCGTCAACGTCGCGAATGACTCCGCGGTTGCCGTACCGAACGCGCCGTCGGTGCACGAAGTTGGAAGCGTCGCGATCTGCGGCTCCTGCGCGAGGCACGCGGTCGCGAAGGCGAGTGCGAGGACCGACGTGATTTGCAGACGCATCGCGCCTCCCTCCCCTGCTAGATTTGGTAGACGAACGTAGCCGCGTTGTCGGCGAGAACGAGCACGTCGTTCCGCCTCAGCTGCACCTCGGTGATCCGTTCGCCGCCGGGCTTGCCGAGGAACGTCCCGTTCGTTGAATTCTGATCGATGGCGACAACCTTACCATCGCGCGGAACGATGCGGAGGTGGCGCTTGGAGATGCGGTTATCAGCGATCGCAACTTGCGACATGGCCGGATCGCGGCCGATGTAGATCCCGTCCTTTTCGATGATGAAGTGCTGCCCTTCCAATGCTCCGCTCGTGCATTGCAGCATGCCGTACCACTCCACCATCTCCGTTCCGGCGCCTTCCGGCTCCGAGGGCACCGCGGCTTGGCGCGTAACGTCCACCGGTTTCTCCGGAGCAGGCGCGGGAGGCGTCGGAACCAGCCGCGGAGCGGGAGGCGTGTCCGTCGATTTGAGCGCGGGGATCTTCGCCGTAGCGACACGCGGCGATAGCGAGGTGCGGTCCGCGGCATCTTCCCGGGTCTTCGCCCGGATGCGTTGATAGAACGCCAGACCCACCGGCACGAGCACGACCAGCAGCAATAGGACGATGGCCCACAGAAGAACCGACTCGATCATCCGCGATCCGCCTCCGAACACCGTCACCGCACGCGGCGTACCCTTCCGGAAGGAAGGCGCCATCTGCATCGTGAGAACTTTCGAACGCTCATGATACCCATGACACGTCGCGCAGCTACTGGATGTTTTTGCCGACTGGCCGCCGTGACAGCCGGTGCAATTCTTCCGGGACGGCATCAGCACGTCCGCGGTTTTCGTGCTCTGCCGCGCGATTTCGTGACACGCCTCGCACGAAACATTGCGATGCGGCGTGTGCGTGAACTTCGAAGTGAAAAACCAGCGCGTGGGGATCTCCGGCGCTGTCGCGGCGATGCGCCCCTTCGAGCGAATGAGGATGTGGCACTTGCTGCACTTGGTCTTGATGACCTGCTCGACGTTGAGCACGGCACGCTGGTCAGGATTGACGGATTGACGCGACGTCAGGATCCGCCGGATCTCGTCGGGACTCTTGCCGGCGATGTCGCGGTTGCCGGCGTACGTTGCCAGCACGAATCCGTAGACGATCCCCGAATCGCCACCGTGCGGGACCTCCGTATCAGGGAACCTCGGGTCGAAGGTCAGCTTGTGGCACCGCTGGCAGTCGTTCCGGAACGTGACGGGCGACGGATCGACTTTGTCTTTCGTCTCGACGAGCTTGTGGCAGCCGACGCATTGCAGCACTTCCCGGCGTCCTTCTCCGTTGAACACGCCGCCCGCGTCGAGATGGAGCTTGTGGTTGAAGAGCAGCGTGTCGGGATCGTTGCGCGGCGTGAACTCGGGATGCCTGGTGCCGAAGGAGACGATGCTGAGCACGTCCGGCCGCCGCGCCTTCGCCTGATCCGTGACGTGATCGAGGATGTTGCCGTGGCAGGAGACGCAGGTGCGGTCGGCCGCCGCGGCCAGTTTGGCCACCCCGCGATGCTCGGAATGGCAATCGGCGCACGCCGGCGCAGCCGTTTCATTTTCGGCGTGCGGGAGCTTGCCGTGGCAGTCTTTGCATCCCGCGTCGGAAACACCACGCCACGGTTTGTGACACGCGCTGCAGTTCTTCGCGATCGATTCGCCGTTGGCATCCCGGGCCCGCGTGTGCGCGGACGACACGCCGCCCGGCATGAAGGCGCTCTGCTTCTCCGGCTTGGTGATCTCGTTGACGATCAGAAGAGCGAGGATCAGCAGAATCGCGATCATCGACAGCTTCGTGATGCCGGGACGTTTGAGTCGAAAGACGCCGGCGTAGTCGACCTTCGGAGCCCGGAGCGTGCCGCCGCGCTGGCCGGCGGCGATCGGAGCGATGACTTCGTCCTCGTCCTCGTCGCCAAGGATCGGTCCTGCCGACGACGAGGCGGAACTGACGCGGACGAAGAGCGGTTTGCCCGGCTCCAGAACCTGCACCGCGATGCGCAGGTCGCCGATCTCGATGACGTCGCCGCGCGCGAGCCGCGTCGTCTCCACCGGACGGCGATTGACGTACGTGCCGGTGATGCTTCCCTTGTCGGTGATGGTGAAGCCGTTCGCATCGCCTTCGATGACGGCATGTTCGAGCGCAACGGCCGGATTCTCGGACCGCAGCTCCGCATTCGTCCCTCGCCCGATGCGGAGCAGGTTGGTCCGAACCTGCGTCAGCGCCAGCCCGCG
Organism: Thermoanaerobaculia bacterium; assembly: GCA_049586115.1. Classification (GTDB taxonomy): domain Bacteria; phylum Acidobacteriota; class Thermoanaerobaculia; order Gp7-AA8; family Gp7-AA8; genus JADGNZ01. The sequence goes on from JBAVBF010000442.1 coordinate 2,383, forward strand.
CCCCGAGGAGCGCTGGATGACAAAACTCATGCGAGCACCGTTCTGTCGCCCGCTAAAGCGGGCTCACGATCTTTGGCCGCCCGCGAAGACCCACGGCTTAAGCCGTGGGCTACGGTTCTTACGGCGGCTTCGCCGCCGAGGTGTGAAGCGGAACACTCCATGTCGCGGCGGGTCGTGGCGGAGGCACTACAGCATCGATTATTTGCCGCCGAACCCGCGAAGACCGCAGGCGAAGCCTGCGTAAGAACCGTAGCCCACGGCTTCAGCCGTGGGACGCGCCCGCAGGTCACCGTCGGAGCGCGGCTTAGCGCGCGACAGAAAGACCTCACCACGAAATCCTCCCGTAATAAAACACCGCCGCCACGTGCAGGATCGCGAATAACAGCAGCAGGATCGTGAACGGGACGTGGATGTACAGCCAGAACTCGAGAATGTTCTTGTATCGCTGCTGATACATGAGTCGGATGAGCAGCTCTTTTCGCTGGCGCGATACGACGAGCAGTTGACGCAATTCTTCCTGCTCATCCTTCTGGACGAGGCTTAGAAGATTTGTCCAGTCGGCCAGCGGCGCTCTGCCGCGGCGCATACGCGAGAAAAGGAGGCGCCATCCGGCCAGCCATCCCGGCGACAACTCGCGAATGAGTTGGTCGTAAATGCGCTGAAAAGGCGCGGAACGCCCGGAAGCGATACGCGCCATCTGTTTGCCGAGCTGGTTGATCTGCTCCGACACTTCATCCACAGTGAGATTCGATTCGACCTCGGTCAGCAGGCGCGGCACCGTTATGTAGAGAATCGCGCCTAGCACACCGCTGAGCACCACAATGGCCACAAGGATCAACGTGGTCACGGCAACCTTGTCGCTGAATCGTCCACCCGCGTGAAAGAGAAGGATGACCAGAACAAAAACGCCGAGGTAAATGTGCGACTGCATCCACTGCTCGACCGTGCCGAATGTCGATCGGTACCAGCGCTTGCGAACGCCGAAGAAGGCCAGCAGGAAACAGAGAACGAATCCGACGCTGCCGTAGATCAATCCCCACCGTGAACCGCCATGCGGAAATTCGTTTTGCGCGTATGAGATGAAGCTCGCCGTGCTGGCGATCAGCAGGACGAAAAAGGTGCGGCGCCAGACGACGCCGGATCGGGCTATCGGCATTGGCGTCTCGATTTCCTATCGCTCGCCATGCGTAATGACCAATTCTTCCAACGTGGAGCGATACTCTTCCGGCGTCAAACGAATTGCGGCCCCGGTCGGACAACTCCGCACACACGCCGGTCCGCCGGAGATTCCGCGGCAAAGGTCGCATTTCACGGCCACGGTCTGCTCGACGTCATTCTTATGGCCCTTGCCGAGGAGTGATGCCACCCAGGAGAAGATCGACCTCTTCGGTTCCTTGTGGACCATGAAGATGTTGTCGTAAGGACAATTGCGCTCGCAGTTGCCGCAGCCGATGCAATTGCTTTTGATGTACACCTCGCCGCGCGGATCGCGGACGATCGCGTCCGGCGGACAATCGAGCATGCACATGGGGTTCTCGCATTGCCAACAGGAATTCGGCGCCAGCAGGTTGTAGAACTTGATTCCTGTAAGAGACAGACGCGCCTGGCCGTCGTGATGCACCCCTTCGCAGCCGGCGATGCAGTTCCCGCAGCGGATGCATTTGTGCTCGTCGATGATCAGCGTCTGCGTGCCCATCACCACTTCCTCGCGGATCAGATCGTTGAGGATGTTGCCCGATCCGGGAGTGGCGTCAGCGATGAGCGAGGCGATGCGCCGCTCTTCGAGCTTTTGCAGCGGCGCCTGGCGCAGATCGGGATGCGCGCCGAGGAAATTGTTGAAATCGCGCTTCGACAGCTTGATCAGGTCGGACGGAAAGATCGTCGTCACCGTCGCGGTCCGGTCGGCCTCGGAGAAGAGAGCCGCCTCGCCGAAGAAGTTGCCGGCCACGAGGTACGACAGCACCACCTCTTTTTCGCCCGAGGTCTTCGTGATCTTCACCATGCCGTTGCGAATCAGATAGAAGGCATCGGCCGGTTCTCCCTCTCTGAAAATCACGGCGTCTTTCGGCAGGTTGTTCACCACCGAAAGTTCGACGAGCTCGCCGAGCTGCGCTTCCGGAATGCCCGGAAAAAGATAGCCGCCGAACGCGCGCAGCAGAAAGGCCTGATCGACGAGCGCTCTCGCCCGCGGCGCCGCGCCGAGAAGCTTGAGGATCGCTTTGCGCGGAATCTCGATGATTCGCGTGTCGCCGACCGCGCGCGCCGTAGCCGTGCGGCGGCGGCCGGAGATGAGACTCATCTCCCCAAAAAAGTTGCCCGCGGTCAGATCGACCAGCTTGACCTCGGCGTCAGACTTCTCCGGCTTCTTCCAAAGCTCGACGCGGCCGCTGGCGATGATGAGGAAGTCGTTCGTGTAGTCGTTCTGGCGGATGATGATTTCGCCGTCTCGATACTCGCGGACGCGCGCTGAGAGAAACGTTTCGCGCAGCTGCTGTTCGTCGGCAGCGGCGAGCAGCGGCGCGCGCTTCCGCAACATGGCGATGCGCTCGCGAACCGTCCCTTCCCAATACGGCAGGCGCTCCTTCAGCACCGCTTCGTCGGCCGGCTCGACTTCGCGTCCCATCAGGTGCTCGATCACTTCGTAGCCCTGATTCATCCCCAGCTTGATGAGATCGCGCCCGCTGGCCGCGCCGATGAGGTAGAGGCCGGGCACGCTCGACTCGTGCACTTCGCTGAGGATCGGACGCGAATCCTTGCCCGTACCGCTGAAGGTGATGCCGATCGATTCGAAGAACTTGCGCGGCGCGTCCGCACCGAGCTTGAGGAAAATCAGTTCTGCCGCGACGCGCGTGACATCGCCTCGCACGGTGAGGTCGGCGTAGCCGGGATAAACCTCCTTCACGCTGGCGCTGAAGTAGATCGTCAATTGTCCGGTGGCCTGCCTGCCGAGAACCTCTTTGGTCAGCACGTCGTTGGCGCGCGTGATCTCCGTTCCGCGCACGATCAGGCCGACGCGATTCTCATCCGACAGCGCGATGGCAATCTCGAGCGCCGAATCGCCGGCGCCGACGACGAGCAAATCCTGATCGCGATGCTCGGCCGGATCGACTAGCCGATAGAGGACGTGCGGCAAATCTTCGCCCGGCACGCCGAGTTTGCGTGGATTGCCTTGCGTCCCCATGGCCAGGATCACGTTCGCCGCGTCGTACTCATCCCCTTTCGCAGTCGCGACGCGGAAACGTCCCTCTTTTTTTGCGATCGACCTGACCTCGGCATTGAAGACGACGTTCAGGTTCCTCTCGCTGACGTGCCCCTCCCACGCGGCCAGGATCGATTCGCGCGAGCCGGCCTGGAATGGCACCTCGCCGCGGCCCGGGATCATCATCGGCTCGGCCATGACGTACTTGCGCGCCTGATACGCATCGATCGTGTCGGCGAGATGGCCGGTACGCTCGAGCAGCGCGTAGGAAAGTCCGTTGGTCTGCGCGTGCGAAGCCGCGGCGAGGCCGGCCGGCCCGGAGCCGACGATGATCAGGTCGTAGGAAGTCATGAGTTAGTGGATTCGTAGATTAGCCGATTAGCGGCCACTGGCCACTTCTCAGGAAATCATCTCCCTCTCCGTCGACTGCCTTCGTTTGAGGTCGGCGGCGAGGTTGAAGGTCAGGATGATCTTGCCGAGACGGATGAGATCACCGTCGGCGAGCAGGCGTTTCTCGGACAGTTTCTCGCTGTTGATGTACGTGCCGTTGCGGCTGCCGGCGTCTTCGATCACGAATCCCTCGGCCGTCCGATCGACGCGCGCGTGGCGACCGGAGACGCTTCCATCGCTCAGGACGATCGTGTTCGCCGGAGTGCGGCCGATTGTCGACGTTTCTTCGAGCAGCGGATGCATCGTGCCGTCGTCCGCGGTCAGCGTGCCGATGATGAAAGGCTCGGGCTGCTCCGTCGTGTGTGCGCGAGCGGGCGCGGGCGGAGGCGGCGATAACGGAGCAGGCGGAGGTACCGGCGTGGCGCCGCGAGCGGTGACGCCGGAATCGGAGATGACTTCGATGAGACCGGTCTTCTGCAGCCGTTTGACGATCGGATACAACTCGTCGACGGGACGGCCGCTGGCCGTGCGCAACCGCGCCAGCGATTTTCCGGTACCGATCTGGAAGAGGATCTGAAACTCCTCGGAGGTAAGGCTGATCGCTTCCGGCGGCCGGTTAACGACACGAAACGTGATGTTGTCGTCGGGAAAAAGAGCCGCCAGCCGGCGCGCCTCCTCGGCCGCGGCGATCAGCGACGTCAGATCGTGCGCGTCTCCCTCGGCAAGCACGATTTCATCAAGAAAACTGAAGGTGCCGTCGCTCCATCCGAGGAGCCTGGCCATGATGCCGGCCGCGTCGCCATCTCCCTCGGCGGCGACGACCTTGCCATCGCGCAATGCGAGCCGAACGCGCTGGCCGCCCGACTCCGCATCAAACGTCCCGCTGCGCGCCGCGGCGATGAACTCGATCAACTCCTTCGCGGCGAAATGCTGAAGGCTCCCCTGCAGGACGACCGGCATCACGGGAGTTTACCGTAGCGCGGTGAGCTCAACGGCCGTAAGTCGGGAACGATCGTCGCTACATCTTCGTCAACAGCACATGCGTTGGGCCAGTCTCGTAGTTCTCGTGCTTTCGGCGGTGACCGCTACCGCGGACACCCATGTCGCGCTAAGCGGTACGACCGAAGCGGCTGAGGTCTGCCGCTTTCAGGCGCGTGACCGGGAGAAACCGATCGAGCGTTGGTTGAGCGCGCAAGCGGTTACCTGCGTGGCGCCGGATGCGGTGCTGACGTTTCCGCCCGGACTTTGGAATGTCTTCGTGCGGGCGCGGGGAGCCGTGTCGATCGATCCGGTGATCGTCAATGGCGCGGCGGCACCCGCGAATCTGGCGTTCGCTCTCGTTCCGGCGGCCACGATCGTGATGCAACTCCCGCCGGCAGCGACCGGCGTGCTGTACGCGCCGAAACACGCCATCGCGTATCCCGCGACCGAGCGGACGACCGTGCCGGCCGGCGAAGAGCTCTGGCTCATCGTCATCTCGAAGTCCGTTCCGGTCGCCGTCGTCCCGATCGCCGCGCTCGAACCGGGCATCGAGCGCCTCGTCGATGCGCGATCCGTCAGCGACACGCCTGCGGTGCTCGGCTGGATGCGCGTCTCCGACGTCGATCGCGCGGCGATCAAGACGGCGCGCGGCGTCCAGCTGCCGCGCATCGGGATCACCATCGCCGGCAAGGAGATCGTCGCCGCGTCGTTGCCCGGCCAGGACGCGCTGAACGGCGCATTCGTTCTTTTTCGCGGCGTATCGGCGGGAGAGGCGGATCTTCGGCTCGATGGACGCGGCTGGCTTCCGTTCCGGCGCGCGGTCCGCATCGCGCCGCAATCGGTGACGCTCCTGCGCGAACCGATCGCGGCGCGGGCATCGACGACGGTCCTGGTGAACTGGAGCACGCTCGGCGATCTGTTGGCGCTCGATCGGTCGCTCGGATCGTGCGAGCCGCCGAAAGAAGCGCCGCGTCTCGAGCTCACTATCTCGTCGTGTCCGGAGCCAAAGCCGGGCAAATCGATCGAGCCCGACTCGTGCCGCGTCGTTCGCAAAGAAACGCTCCGCAGCGAGTTGACCTTCGGCTCGATCCGGGTCGACGAGGTTCCGCCGGGCTGGTACGTCGCGGAGTTGCATTACGGAAAGTTGCCTCCGTTCAGTGTCACGGAGGAAGTCGCGCCGCTGCAGCAGCGGCCGATCCAGTTACAGGCTCAGTATTTCGAAGCGTACGGCAGTCTCACCCGCGGCGGCGCGCCGCTCGACGACGACGCAACGATCACCTTCCCCGGTGGCGGAGTCGGATTCGCGCTGCGCAAAACGGGTGAATATCGCGGTGTGGTCAAGGAAGCGTTTGGAGTCGACGCGAAGATCGACATCGTGACCTGCAGCGGCAAGCGGTCGTTCGTGTTGGCCGACCGAGGAATGGATGTCTGGAAGCGGGCGCGGTTCGACATCGACATCCCAGACAACGCGCTGACGATCACGGTGGTCGATACGTTCACGCAGATGCGGCTGCCCGGGGCGATGCTCAAGTACGTGGTCATGTCCCTGCGGACGCCGCGACATCCTGTGTTCACGCTCGATATCGGCCAGAGCGACCTCGGTGGCGCCGAAGGGCTGTTCCTGATCGCCGAAATTCCGGAGCGCGAACTGCGCCTCACCGTGAGCTGCCACGGCTACAAGAAAAAGGAGATCGACCCCTTCTCGATGACCCGGAGCGAGAAGAAGCACATCGACGTCGATCTCGTTCCACTCGGCGGGTCGGAAGCGAAGGTTCTCTCGTCGCGTCCCTTCGAGAACGGAACGATTTTCTGGTTTTCATCGGCTGGCTTGGAAACAGAACGCGCCGATCTCGCGCCCGACGGAACGTTCCATTTCGAGAAAACTCACTATCGCGACGAGACCATGACCATCGTCTCGCTCTCGCATCCGCTGTGGATCCTGCGCGCGCCGGAAGTCGAGCGCGCAACGCCGCTGCAGGTTCGGTTCCCCGATACCGCGCCGCAACGCGACGCCGAAGTCACGATCAACAACATGCCCGCGCGAATGGTGACGATGATCGGCGTCGCCATCGGCGGATTGCGCGTCCCACAACCGGCGCTGGCGCAGCACCTTGCACTCCGAGGGGTCGCGCCGATCGTCAGCGGAGCCGACCCGCTGCTCATCCCCGCCCTTGCCGAGAGCGGCCCGATCGACATCGTCCGCGGACCGTTCGGTTCGCAACGGCAGCCGCAGTTCATCGAAACATTGATGCGCGGATTCACACCGGTAGCGACGCAGCGCCTCCAGCCGGGCAGCGCGGCCGTGGTATTCGATTTAGAGTCGACCGCGGCACGTTAACTAAGGGGGCTGCCGGGGAACCAATTCGTCGAGTCTGTGCGTCACTTTTGCATGGTCGATTTAAATAGGGGCGGCATATACACTTGGCCGACTTATGACATCGACAGAGAAGGCGGGAACAGTAATTCCTTTTCGTCGATGGGCAGAACCGCCCATGACACGCCGGATCGTTTTGACCGCCCAGCTTGAGTGCTCTACGGTGCCGACCGCACAAGCGGCGAAGCCTGTACGGTATGTCGATGCACACTTTACGCTCAGAGCCCAATGTCCCTGCAGAGCAGCGTTCGCGGCCCGCCGCGTCACTAGGGAACCTCTGCACAACCTGATAGTTAGTCGGCGCCAAATGTTTTGGCGTTGCCTATTGCGTCATTCACTGGCTTCGCGGAGTTGCTGAAGTTTCTTTGGACTCGTTGCGAAGTTCATTCGTCGACTTGACCGTTCAGCAGAGACACTTCTCCTGATCCGGAACGATGTATTTGCGAACGAGGTAGAGGTTGGCGAGGGCGAAGGTTGCGAACGCGCGGGCTGTGTTCTTCATCAGCCCTCGGTATCGCACCTTCGCAAACCCCCAGAGCCGCTTCACGATTCGAAACGCATGCTCGCCGCGCGCACGCGTCCGCGAGCGGCTTTGATTGATCTTCTTCTGATGTTCCGTCAGTGGACGATGGTGCGTGCCGCGGCGGTTCACGCGATAGCGCACACCGTTCGCGCGGAACCGCTGCCGGTCGGCTTCTTTCCAGTACGCCTGATCACCGAAGACTTCCCGTTCCTCGCCGTGGAGCAATTCCTCCATCTGCGTAATGTCGGCCGCCGCTGCGTGCGTGGTCACCAGGCTGTGCACCACACCGCGACGATCCGTGCCCACATGCACCTTCATTCCAAAGTGCCACATGTTGCCCTTCCTGGCCTGACGCATCTCGGGATCGCGATTCTTCGTGCTGTTCTTCGTGGAGCTCGGCGCCGCGATCATCGTCGCATCGACGATCGTGCCCGAGCGCAACAGCAGACCTTTCGCTTCCAGCTGTCCGTTGATCGTCTCGAACATCGCTTCGGTCAAATCGTGTTTCTCGAGCAGGTGCCGGAACCGCAGGATCGTGGTCTCGTCCGGCACCACGTCGTCGGACAGTTCCACTCCCGCAAATCTGCGCATCGACTCGCTGTCGTAGATCGAGTCCTCCGCCTGCGGGTCCGACAGATCGAACCAGATCTGCAGCAGATAGATCCGCAGCATCTTCTCCAGTCCCAGAGGTTGCCGCCCCCGACCCGCCTTCGGGTAATGCGGCTCGATCAGCTCGATCAATCCCTTCCACGGGATGATCTGATTCATCTCGCTCAGGAACTGCTCACGCCGCGTTTTCTTTCCCTTGTTCTTCCACGCCAGCCCCGCGAACGTCTGTTGTTTCGCCATCAACGTAGTATCGCGTCAAACCACGTTTTCCACAGCATCGAGCCGGCTTGTGCAGAGGTTCCCTAGTCGTTCGAGTCTCGGCTCATCTCAGTGCACGCGGCCGCAATTATTTCGTCGCCTGATGCTCATGGTGAGTAATCCTAACCGCATCCAGGTAGCCTCTAATGTAACCAACTCTGTAAAGCCAGAATAGGGAAACAAAATACAACACTGTCACGATAATTTGAATGATGCGACGCCGGTTTGTTCACGCATCTTCACCCCTTTCAACTTCCGTGGCGCATGAAAGGCGGCCCGCCACGGCGACCATCACCTGCTAGCTACGATGGAGGCAAATAATGACGATATCACGAAGTATTGCGGGTGGTCTTGTACTTCTACTCGTTCGCGTCGGCTCCGCAGCCGCTCAGGAGCGCCCCAGTCTGTGTCGGTACCAGCAGCAGAGACGCAGCCATGGAAACTCGATTTGAATGAACGCCTGGAACGCCGATTTGATCCGGCGCGTCGTGCAGCGCGAGTGACTGCCCTGAACGTTACGGCCAAAACTGGCGAAAACTTTGACATCATCGATGGAGCCACATCTCCAGAACTAATACTTCCATGGGAACTACATCGCTTCGTAATCGATACGGTGTTCAACAGCGACTCGCACGTAGCAGCGACGTGGCGTAATCTATTCGCTCAAACAGCGCCAACCCTATCGCTAAACGAACAGTTCTGGACTTTGTTGGAGTCTGCGTCCGCCGACTTCATCCGCGACCAAGGACAAATTGCTATCTTGTCTGAGAAGATGCGCACCGCCACATCCACAGAGTCACAGTCAGTCCGGAACGAGCTAGCGAGACTGGAGTCCCGCCAGTGCAATAAACGAATGCTGGCTCTTCGAGCCGCCCAACAGGTATTTGGCGGTGATAGATTCGACAGGTTTTTGTACCTCGCAGTGGCACCTCACGTACAAATCACAACCCGGGACCCCATTCCTGCCGAGCGGCATCGGGCGGTCGCCGGAGGTTGTGAATGAGGCGATTCCTCTTCGCCTTGTCACTCATGTTGAGCAGCACGTCGCTTCTGGCGCAGTACGAGTGGATTACGGCGACGGCGACTGGCGATCACATCGAATCATTTGGGTATAGTGCGTACGTCAATGGAGCTGGAAATGACGCTTGGGGGGTGGATAAATGGTGCGCATTGTATCGATGGTTTAGTATATTGTGACAATTTCGAGGTCTTCCATTCGCAATATTCAGGGCATTGGAACCTTTTGTCACAACCTGGCTGCTATATCGTTAGTATACGGTCGGACTTTGCTCCGCTCAATCCGTTTGATAGCGGTTCCCATGATTTCAAGTCCACCAGTGTGTGTAGCGTAGACGATCATCTTTATGCCGTTAACGTGTGCACGATCATTGACGGAATTTCCTACAATGTGCGCGTGGACCACTACCGGCAAGGGGCGACACTCGAATATTCACCAATCACGCCAACAGGCTACCATTTCACAGGTTGGTCGGGAGAGGTGACTTCGTCGGCCGAGAGCATTACTTTTCAGATGCCTCCCCGAGACATCACTTTGTGCGCGAACTTCGTCCAGAATCCCCCGCCGCCGCCGCCCGATCCCGGTCATGACCCAAACAATATCGTTGACAACAGCGGTTGCCCCGCCTATCAGAATTGCAACTCACCGATCATCATTAACATGGGCAACGGCCCGTACCAGTTGTCCGGCAGCAACCAGCCGGTGAGCTTTGACATCGATGCAAACGGCACTCTCAATCGCATTAGCTGGACTGCGGCCGGAGCGCCGATGGCCTTCCTGGCCCTCGACCGCAATAGCAACGGCACCATTGATAGTGGAGCGGAACTATTCGGGAATCACACACCCCTGCCCGGTGGCGTGGCGGCGAACGGCTTCGACGCGCTGGCGCAGTACGACGGGAACGCGGACGACGTCATCGATGCGGGCGATCCGATCTGGTCGTCACTCCTGCTATGGACGGACCTGAATCACGACGGCATCTCGCAGGCGTCGGAGCTCGCTTTGCTGAGCGCCAGTGCGGTGACAGCAATTGGCTTGGACTATCACTGGACCGGCCGGCGAGATCAATCGGGTAACTCCTTCCGGTACGAATCAAGGGTGTGGATCGACAGTGGCCGCAAGCATCCAACGCCGCGCCCTGTGTACGACATCTACTTCATCCCGGCACCCTAAAAGGCGGAGCGTTACTGGACTTGGAGGCGGGGCACCTGCCCTGCCTCTCCTTGTCGGCCGATTCAACCCTCGCGAAGTTAGAATCGCCGATTCTGATGCTGCGGTTTCCCCGAATCCGCCCCGCTGCGATTGCCGCGCTGCTGATCGTCGTCGGTGCGATTCGGATGGCGTCGACCTTCCGGGTTTTCTCCGCCACCAGCGACGAGGCAACGCACATCGGCGCCGGGCTGGAGATTTACCAGTACCACCGCTATCTGTTTCAACGCGAGAATCCGCCTCTGCCGCGGCTCGTGCTCGCCATCGCGCCGTATCTCGGCGGGATGCGTTACGACGACCGCGGCAACTTTCCGGAGCAGATCCACAGCATCTTTTACGGCCACGGCGACTATCGCGCGAACCTTGTCCGCGCTCGCGTGGGAAACATCGTCTTCTTCGTGATTGCAGCGGTGGCGCTGTTCTTCACCGCACGCGATGCGATCGGTGACAACGGTTCCTTGTTCGCGCTCTTTCTCTTCACGATGGAGCCGATCATCCTCGGCTACTCGGCAGTCGCCACACATGATGCCGCCGCGACAGCCGGCGTTGCGGTCGCCCTCTTCGCGTTCACTCGTTGGCTTCGGCGGCCCGGATTGAAGTCCGCGCTCTGTTTCGGCGTGGCTATTGGCTTCAGCATCCTTTGCAAGTTTTCCTGCATCCCATTCGTGGCGGTTGCATGCCTCGCGATCGGCATCGTTCGACTTCTACACGACGCAGAGCTCCGAGGAGAGCTTCGCCGTGCGGCGGCCACGCTTGTTCCTGCTGCGTGCGCGACTGTCGTGGTGGTGTGGGCGGGCTACGGATTCACCGTCGGAACGGTTGGCGAATTGCAGCCGTGGGGACCCGTATTCAGTCCCTCGATCCAACGGGTTCTCGCGCGGATGAATCCACGTGCGCCGCTGCCGGCCGCAAATTTTTTCATCGGCATCGCCGGGCTCCTGAAATACGACCAGCGCGGCTACCTCACCTACCTCTGCGGAAAGATCCTGCGCTCCGGACGGTGGTGGTACTTCCCGTTCGCAATCGCGCTGAAGACGACGATTGCCGCACTCCTTCTCTTCGTGACCGGCATCTGGTTCGCGCTGCGCGACCGCGAACTGCGATGGGCGTTTGCGGAGTGGAGTGTCGCGGCCGTCGGCATGGTCATCGTCGCGATGCCGACCGCGCTCGACCTCGGCGTCCGCTACCTCCTGCCGTTCTACGTCCCGTTCGCAATCGCCGCGGCGTGCACGATGGCGGCGATGCTTCGCGTCTCGCGCGCGACGGCGATCGTGGCGATCGCGCTTCTCGCCGCGCACGCCGTCGTCTCAGCGCGCGCGCACCCGGACTACTTCCCGTACTTCAACGTCTTCGCCGGCTCCGATCCGTCGCGCTACCTCGTGGACAGCAACATTGATTGGGGCCAGGACATCCTCCGCCTTCGCAGCGTCGTCCGGCGTCAACACGTCGAAACGCTGAGCCTTTCCTTGATGGGCCCCGCCGATTATGTGGCTCTCGGTTTTCCACCGGTCGGCCTTGCGAGCCCGTGGACGGAATCGCACGGCTGGGTGGCGGTCAGCGATCACTCCTACCGGCTGACCGGGGCCGAAGGCGGATGGAAATGGCTCCCCGCGAACGGTCAACGCGTCGGAAAATCGATCCGGTTGTATCGCATACCGTAGCCGGCGCGAAAGGCACGGCGGCTGCATTCTGGACCCAGTCTCTTACGCAATGTCCATCACTCTTGTTCCTTCGTCGACGGCCGGCGATCGGTTTGATGCGCTGACGAAAGCGTCTTCGCTCATGCGCGAGGGGTACTCCGTCCGCGATATCGCCCTGCATTTGATCGATCTCTGCGCGCAGATCGTGCCCGCGGACGGCATCGCCCTCTGGCGACTCGACACGCGCGAAGGGCGTTGGGCGATTACGGCATCGCGCGGACTCTCGGAGGAGTTCGTCAGCGTCACCCTGCCCGATCTCGGCGGCTCGACCTCGCGCCTGTTGCGCGAACCGTTCATCATCGACGATCCGTCGCAGTGGCAGGAAGTGAGCGGACGCTCGGCGCTCTATGACGGCGAAGGCATCCGACGCATGCTCGTGCTGCCGGTCGTCATCCGCGGCGAAGCGGCCGGCACGATCTGCTGCTACTTCCGTACGAAACACGAATTGAGTGCGGAGGATCTCGGCGCCGCGAAGGCGTTCGCCAGCATCGCCTCGAATGCACTCAGCGTCTCGAAGCTCGATCGCCTGGCCGAGGTTGCGCGCATCGTTTCGGGCGAGCTCGATCTCGAGAAGCTCGTGCAAGGCATCACGGACGCGGCGACGGAACTGACGGGCGCGCACTTCGGCGCGTTCTTCTACAACGTCACCGACGACAAGGGCGAGTCGTACATGCTCTACACGATTTCCGGCGTGCCGCGCGAGGAGTTCTCGAAGTTTCCGATGCCGCGTAACACGGCGATTTTCGCGCCGACGTTCGCAGGCGCGGGCACCGTGCGCAGCGCGAACATTCAAAAGGATCCGCGCTACGGACACAACGCACCGCACCACGGAATGCCGGCCGGTCATCTTCCCGTCGTCAGCTATCTCGCCGTTCCCGTGGTCACGCGCGATGGCAACGTCCTCGGCGGACTCTTTTTCGGCCACCAGGATGAGGGCATCTTCTCCGATGCCGAGGAGCGCATCGCCGAGGCGCTGGCAGCACAGGCGGCGGTGGCGATCGACAACGCCCGGCTCTATCGCGCGC
>JBAVBF010000443.1:0-12880 GCA_049586115.1 Thermoanaerobaculia bacterium
ATTGCGAACCGGTCCCCGAGTGGCTTGCGAATTTGACGGCGCCGTTTGATGACGCCGGCGTTGCTGCCGTCGCCGGTTGCACGCGGTACACCGGCGCGTCGCTGCATGCCTGGACGTTCTCCGTCCCCGATTTCTCCATCGTGGTCGGCAATAAATTCGGCGAGGCGTCGGCCTTCCATCTCAACAACTCGGCTTTCCGGCGCGAAACGTTTCTCACGCATCCGCTCGATGCGCGCATCCGTCGCGACGGCGGCTGCGTTTTGCTTTATCACGAACTTCGCGCGGCGGGCTTACGCATCATGTACGCGCCGCACGCGCGCGTGTCGCACGGACTCGACTTCGCGCAGCGCGGATTGCTGAAGAAACACTTCAACAGAGGCTTCGACGGCGTGACCGTCTATCGCGCTGACGAACGCGGCGTGCTTCGCGGAACGCGGCTCTTCCGGCGATTCGGTGCACTCGCGTTGATCGCGTTCGTCCCACGCCGCATCGTGATCGATTGCCTGCGCTTGATCCGCTATCACGACCAGATGGGAATCTCGCTGCTGACGCTCCCCTACTTCGCAGCCGTCAGCGTCGCCACCCGGCTGATCGCGTTGATTGGCGGGCTCACTGCGGTTAGCCGTTTCGGGCACGCGACTCTGGCGACACCGGCGTCTTCGAGGTAAGAGACATTGCTCCGCGGCGCCACCATCGTCTGCATCTCCTCCATCGATTGGGCGTTCAACTGGCAGCTTCCGCAGGAGGTGGCCTCGGCGTTTGCGGCGAGCGGCAATCGCGTGCTCTACATCGAAAACACGGGAGTTCGCCGGCCGTCGTTTGGCGACGCCGCACGGGTTCGCGATCGCGTCCGAAACTGGTCGCGCGCGCCGCGCGGCGTCAAACCGGCTATCGAGAATCTCGACGTCCTCTCGCCGCTGCTCCTCCCTTTTCCGTACGCGCGGCCGGCCGTTGCGATCAATGAACGGCTTCTGACGAAGGCCGTGCGGCGATGGATCGGGGCGACGGCGGACGCGAAGCCGCTGATCGTGATTACGTTCCTGCCGACGCCGCTGGCGCGCGCCGTGATTCATTCGCTGAAGCCGGATCTTGCGGTCTACTACTGCGCGGACCGGCTGGTGGAGACGTCGGCGCAGGCGGCAAAGCTGCGGCAGTCGGAGCCGCTGCTTCTGGCCGAGGCGGGATTGGTCTTGACGACTTCTCATGGGCTGCAGAAAACAGCGGTCTCGATCGCAAGACGGGTCGAGTATTTGGAGTGCGGCGTACGCTCCGCCGAGTTCGCGCGCGCGCGACGCGAGGCCACAAAGCGTCCAGCCGCGTTCGATGGTTTGTCCGGCCCCATCATCGGCTTCACCGGCACGCTGCGAAACGAAATCGATGTGAAACTGCTGACCGAAGTTGCGGAACTCGCGCCCGATTTGAATCTTGTTTTTGTCGGGCCGGTGATCGTCGACGTCACGCGCCTTGCCGCTCAACAGAATGTCCGCTTCCTCGGCGCCGTGCCGCACGCCGACATCGTCACGTACACCGCCAGCCTCAATGCCGGAATCCTTCCTTACGTGCTCACCGACTACACAGCTGACGTGATGCCGGTGAAGTTGAAAGAGTACCTCGCTGCCGGTCTGCCGATGGTCTCGACGCATCTTCCCGAGATCTGCCGGTTTGCGGACCAGCATCCGGGGACGATCTCCTTCGCCGACACGCCGGAGACGTTCGCCGCCGCTCTCCGTCGTGCGGTAGCCGAAGACACGCCCGCTTCGGTCGAACGGCGGATCGAGATTGCGCGGCACTACGACTGGAACGTGCAGATGTCGCGGATGAGCGCATGGATCGAGAGCGAGTTGGCGGCGCGTTAGCGGCTACGTCAGCCAGTGCGACAAGTCGCGTCCGATCAACTCGCCCGTCGCGATGATGTCGTCGCGATACTGATCGGTGAGCCGCCGCCGGAGCGCAGGCGGAATCGGATCTGGCTTGCGCAGCAGCAACCGGCGAAGAGGACTGCCGAGCCCTGTCCCGCTGGCCCACGGAGCAATCCGCGCGAACGAACTCGCGGTGGCGTTGAAGAGCCGCGTGAGGCCCACGAATCGCGGAAAAAACGTGGTGTTGAAGCGGACGCTCGTGTCGACCGCGAAATCGGGATCAACGCCCAGAAACCTGTACAGGCTCTGCACAGTTTCTTCAGTATTGGCAATCAGATCGTCGAAGAGGATGACCTTGATCTGCTCGCGTGGAAAGGCATCGAAGTACCGCCGCAGCTTTTCGTAGTAACGGCCCGACTCGAACTGATAGTTGCCCGGCTGCAGCACTTCTTCCGCGGAGAGCCGTTCTCGGCTGTCGGTAAAACGCATGAGATACGCCGAATATCCGCGGTCGGCAGGTTGCCGCAATGTCGCAATGAGACGGACGCCGGGCAAATCAGCATGAATGCGGTCAACGCCGCCGGTCGCGTTCAAGTACCTCGCCGTGGCCTCGCCCACAGCGTGTTCGTCCCTGACCCCATCGAACAATCGTTCGTATTCGCTCCGAGCGCGGACGGGCCGCGTTCCGAAGAGCTGATCTTCCTCAGTGAAGTAGTTCGGCTCCTTCATCGGACTCATATAGATGTCCGGATGCTGGCGAAGGTATTGGTAAAGAGAGGTCGTGCCGCCCTTCGCGGCACCGATGACGAGGAAATTCGGCAGGGGCATAAGCGGGCGACATTCTCGTACAGCTCTGCGTATTGCGCGAGGGCCAATCCAACGCTACGTCAACCAGTGCGCGAGGTCGCGGCCGATCAGTTCTCCGGTGGAGATGATGTCGTCCCGATATTGATCCGTAAGCTGCCGGCGAAGAAGCGGCGGGATCGGATCCGGCTTGCGCAGCAGCGGCCGGCGAAGGCGCATGGCGAATCCTTTTCCGCGTAGCCAATGCGGGGCCACGTCCGCCGCGAACGTGGCGACGGAGTTGAAGTGGCGCGTAAGCCGGACGAATCGAGGCGACGCCGAAGGGTTGTGGCGAATGCGCGTATCGACTGCGAAATCGGGATCGACGCCGAGAAACCCATAGAGACTGCGCACCGTTTCCTGCGTCCGCGCGATCAGATCGTCGAAGAGAATGATCTTGATCTGCTCGCGCGGAAAGACATCAAAGTAGCGACGCAGCTGCGGGTGGTAACGGCCCGTCTCAACGACGTGGTTGCCTGGTTGCAGCACCTCTTCCGCGCCACGGCGTTCACGGCTGTTCATGAAGCGCTGGAGGTAACTGGAATAGGCGCGGTCCGCCGGCTGCCGCAAGGTCGCGATGAGGCGCACACCCGGCAGATCGTCGCGAATGCGGCCGATACTGGTCACCGCATTCAAGTACTTCGGAGTGGCCTCGCCGATGGCGCGCTCGCCGCTCACTCCAGCGAACAATTGCTCGTACTGGCTACGAGAGCGAATCCCTCTAATGTCGGTCGCCTGATCCGCGTCCGTGTAGTAATTCGTCTCCTTGACGGGACTCATGAAGATGTCCGGGTGCTGCCGGAGGTAGTGATAGAGCGAGGTCGTGCCCGATCTTCCAGCGCCGATGATGAGGAAATTGGGGAGGGTCATGAGCGGGCGATATTCTCGTACAACTCCGCGTATTGCGCGATGGTCGATTGCAAGGTGAAGTGTTCGGCGACTCGCTGCCGCGCACGCAATCGAAGCGGCTGCATCGCGGATTGCGGCAGATCGAGTAACTCCCGCACCGCAGCTGCCAACGCTGCCGGATCGCGCGGCGGCGCGATCCGGCCGGTGTCGCCGATGATGCGTCGTGATTCGCCCACGTCGGTTGCCGCGCACGGCACACCCGCGGCCATCGCCTCGACCAGCACGTTTCCGAACGCTTCCGATCGCGACGACAGCACGTGAACGTCGAGCGCGGCAAAGACGGAGGCGACATCGTCGCGAAATCCGAGACGCAGCAGCGAGCGATCGAGATCGTGCGAACGGATCATCTGCGTCAGCGCCGCATTCTCGCGCTCCATCCCCTGGCCGCAAAGCAGAAAACGGACGTGAGGATGCGTCTCGATCACCTGCCGCGCGGCAGCAAGAAACGTCGCAGGATCCTTGACCGGATGGAAGCGCGCGATCATCCCCACGAGCGGCGTTTCATCGTCCACACCGATCTGCTCCCGCACCGCGGCGCGCGCGGCCGCGTCGGGCTTGAACAGATCGAGGTCGACGCCGTTGCCGATCACACGGATTCTCTCCTGCCGGTAGCGGCGCAGATTCCTGGTCACGTTCGCTCGGGAACAGGAAATGATGTTGCGCGGGACGAGGCCGGAGATCGCCGCGCAGACGTGCGTCACCAACCGCACGCGAAGGCTCGACGCGAACGGGCGCCAGCCGGAGTCGGAGAGCGATCCGCGGATGTTCCAGATCACCGGGATACCCGACATCCAGGCCGCCACGCCGCCGAGGAGGTCGGCATCCGGAAGCCACGTCTGGACGATGTCCGGCGTTTCGCGCCGCAGAAGCTGCATGACCCGGCGAAATGGTCCGATGCCGAGCGAGACGAACGGACGCGCATCGAGCATCGTCACACCGATGCCCGCGGCGCGAAGCGCGCCCGCGAGCGTGTGATCGCGCGACAGCGAGATGACCTGCGATGTGAACCGTGCCCGATCGAGCCCGCGCGCAACATTGATCATCGTCCGCTCCGCCCCGCCCCCCGCGAGGCCGGTGATGACGTGCATGATCCTGATCGGCGGGGGAAGGTTGGACATCCGCCGCGGTCGTAACCGTCATCAGCGGGAAAAAGTTCTTCGCTCGCAGGCCGCGTTGTGGCGTGCCGGAAGCGTAGAAATCAAGAGCGAAGCGGCGGCTTCTCGATGCGCGGTGTCGCCGTCGCTACGGCCAGCGGCGTCAGGACCAAACCGATGTAGATCATTTCCCGCAACCGGAACAGTGTGCCGAAATTGCTGATCGAATAGAGGAGCGGAATCCCGATCAGCAACGTGACGAGGAACGTGAGCCACGTGAGCGGATCGCGTACCGCCACGCGGAATCGGCCCGCGACCGCGAACAGTGCCAGCAGCAATGCGGCATCGAAAATGACGGTGTCGATCTCCGTGAAGAACAGCATTCCTCTGCCGCCGCCGATATGAAAGATGCCCAGCCACTCCCCAATGCTCCTCGGCAGAATCAACACCGCCGCGCCGGTCACGAGGCGCGCGCTCCGCGACGATGGCTTCTGGATCTCGCCTCCGCGGTCTTCCGTTGGTGCAACACGCGGAGGAGGAGGCGGCACTGTGATCCGTTGCGGCTTCCAGCCATCGCCGGCGACGCGGCGCAACGCCGCCGAGAAAACGCCGCGGCGCGATCGCACTCCATTCGTCATCTCCCAACGGCCGCTCACCGTCGCGGTAGCGGCGCCGGTTCCATTGATCCGAAGATCGCTGAGAACGAGCCTGGCCGAACGCCGCCGGCAATAGTCGAATGCCGATCGCCAGCCGCCCGCACCGCTCACACCGTTCGGCCACTCGGCATCCGGCGTTCGCCCCAGGATGTCCATGAGCGCGTCGATGTCGCCTCGATTCCAGATCGCTACGTCCCTGTCGATCATCGCGCGGATCTCCGCAACGTCGGACGGATTCGATGATGCCGGTACGGGGGTTGCGGAGATCGGCGGTTGTGCCGGCGTCGCAAGAGCCGGCTTTGTCGCCGTGACGGACGCGGGCCGTCGCAGCCGCGATCCGAGACCGATCGCCGTATCGCCACCGGCTGCATCGAACGATGTCCGTGCCGATTCGACGTCCTGGAAAAGAAAGGCGGGAACGGCCCTGACCGTGTCCAGCGTCGTTCTCGGATTCAAAGCCTCGATGAGCAGCGTGGGCAGGTACACACCCGCGGCCACGACCAGAGCGCGCGCGAGCAGAATCGATAAGACGACCGCCGCGACGACGGCCGCAGGTCTTTGTCGCGTTGCGGTGAACGCCATCAGCAGCAAGAAGAAAGACGCCGCGAGCAGAAGCACGAATCCGAAGTACCAGCGGATCGAGCTGAGGCCGAACATCGAGATCAGCAGGAATGCGCCGATTGCAGCCCGCCAGAGGCGTCGGCCGGACGCAGCCCACGCGCGTTGCCACGCCGCACATCCCGCGATGAACGACACGAAGAAAAACTGAAAGTATGTGTCCTTCAGCGGCTGCAATGACCACAGCACGAAGGCGGGCGAAAGGCTGATCGCGGTGACCGCGATGGCTGCGGCGGTACGCGACCGGGCATCCCGCACCGGCCAGCGCGTGATCAGCGCAACGGTGCCGAGGTAAAAGAAAAGATTGAGCAAAACCGCGGTCGATGCAACTGCCCCGAACAGCCACACGCCTACGGCCAGCGTCTGGACGTAGATTCGCGATGCAGCTGTGGGATCGAAGACGTAGATCGCACTGAGTCCGTTTCGAGCTGCAGTGAGTGCCGAGGGGAAGTACAGGCTCGCGTCAGCCGCAAAAAACCAGAGTCCGTCTCCGTTCTGCAGACTTCGGCCGAGGGGAAGCCGCGCCCACGAAATCCAGAAGAGTGCTTGCCCGAGCAACGCACGGCCGAGAAAGCCGGCAGCGATCACGTAGCGCAGCCAGCGTTCGGAAGGAGCGGCCAGACGCCACAGCCAGAAGAGTCCCCCACCCGCGGCAATCACCAATACTGCCTGGACGAAAACGCGGATCATTGCGCCGTCAGAAGACCGCGCATCCTAGCATGGCGACTTTTCGGAATCGCGGCATGGAACCGATCGTTCTCCCTCGCACGATGGAAGCCACCCCCGCCGTCCGAACGCCGATCCGAATCGCTTTGATGCGCGGGTTGCGGCGCCGCTGCCCTCGCTGCGGCGAAGGACAACTCTTCGAACGCTTCCTGAAGGCCCACGAACGCTGTTCCGCATGCGGCCTGCTCTATCAGCGCGATTACGGCGACACGCTGATGTTCATGATCATCACCGACCGCATCCCGCTGCTGGCCGGCATCGCCATCCTCTACTTCGGCATCCATCCGAACGGCTGGCTCAGCACCGCCATCTTCTTCGGCGCGCTATCCGTCCCGCTTCTGGCCACGCTGCGCGAACGCCAGGGACTCGCCCTCGCGCTCGACTATCTCCTCCGCCTCCACTTCCGAGACGACTCCGACGAACTGCACGGCGGACGCGCGTACGTGCGGTCTACGTGAGATACAAAACATCGCCAACGCGAACCGTGCCGGTCTGGATTGTCGTCGCGTAAACGCCGGCGCAATTCTGGTTGAGCCGCACGGCGGTCTTGAGGAGCCGGGGATCGGTGGCGGCGGTGTCGGGATCGATGTTGAGCATCGCGCAGCGGACGTCGCGGGTGCAGATCGAGACGGACGGCGCGTCTTCTCCGTCTCCGATGCGGATCCTTTGCCCAACCCACGCATCCTCGGGGAACGGCGAGCTGTCCGAGGTTTCGACGAGGAGATTGGGACGAAAGCGGCGCGCGTCGGTTTCGACGCCTGCCTCTCCGGAGACGGTTGCGACCGACCTGTCCGTGATGATGGCCAGCACGCCGTCATCGAAGATGCCGTTGTTGAGCTGCATCAGTTCGACCGGCGCGCCGAGCGCGGCTTCGATCTCCGCGCGCAACGCATCGCCGCGCAGCTCCAGCTCCGCGCCGTTCGGCGTCCACACGCGCGACGGAAGCACGTCGTCGTCCTCCCGCAATGGAACATAAGTGACGAGCGATGGGAGCCTGCCGGCGGTGAGCCACGGCATACCCGTCTTGACGCCCGAGCGCCGGAAGGCAAATCTCCGATCGCCCTCGAGGCCATGCCATCCCAGTTCTGCCGAGTCCATCACCTCCCCGGCCATTGACTTCACGGGATAGCGGTAGATGGCGCTTACGCGGCCTACTTCGAGCATGCTGTTTTCCTTTTTCACGCGGAGGCGCGGAGACGCGGAGCGAGGCTTTTCTCCGCGGGCTCCGCGGCTCCGCGTGAAAGCCTTTCGAACTTACTTCGCCGCCTGAAGTTCCTTCGCCACTCTCTCCGCTTCCCCGAAGACACGCATGAAGTTCTCGCCCATGATTTTCCTGATGTCGGCGTCGCTGTAGCCGCGGCGCTTCAGCTCCGCCGGGATCGCCGGCAGCTTGCTCACATCCTCCATCCCCTGAGGGACGGACCCGATGCCGTCGAAATCGGAGCCGATGCCGACGTGATCGATGCCGGCCACTTTCACCATGTGGTCGATGTGATCGACGATCACCGTCCACGACACTTTCGGCAGCGGGTTGGCCTCCATCAGTTTGCGCACGCCTTCCTGATATTCGGGACCCTCGCTCGGATCCTTCGCTTTCAGCGCGGCGATGTCCGGCTTCAGTTTTTCGTCGCGCGCCTTCGACGCTTTCGCGACGTCGTCGGAGAGGAAGACGGGATAGAAGTTCACCATGGCCACGCCGCCGTTTTTCGCCAGCGCGACGAGCATGTCGTCGGTCATGTTGCGCGGCGCGCCGGCGAGCGCGCGGGAGGACGAATGCGACGCGATGACCGGCGCTTTCGAAACTTCGATCGCGTCGTAAAACGTCTTGTCGGCGACGTGGGAGATGTCGACGAGCATGCCCAGGCGGTTCATCTCGAGGACGACCTGCTTGCCGAAAGGGGTCAGGCCGTTGTGTTTCGCTTCATCCGTCGAGGAGTCGGCCCAGTTGTTCGTGTTCGTGTGCGTCAGCGTCATGTAGCGCGCGCCGAATCGGTAGAAGGCGCGCAGCAGATCGAGCGAGTCCTCGATTGCATGACCGCCTTCGATGCCGATCAGAATCGCGCGGCGGTTCTCCGCCACGGCGGCGCGGATGCCGGCAGTCGACGTCGTGAAGCGGACCCACGACGGATAGTTGTCGGCCATCTCATGGATGGTCTCCATGATCTTCATGCAGTACGCGGCCGCGCCTTTGTTCGCGTATTTGGCGGGAACATAGGCGGCGAAGAACTCGGCGTCGAGTCCGCCGGCCTTCATGCGCGGATAGTCGAAATGGCCGCGCGCGTTGAGGACGCCGAGGTCGAAGGGATGATCGAGAAACTCGGTGGGAGTGTCGGCGTGTGTATCGACGGTGATCGCCGGCGGCGCCGGTTTGGCGACGGGCTTGCCCTTCGCCGCGGCGAAGAGCGGCGTAGCGAAGGCGAGTACGAGAAGAGCCGATGCGATGCGTTTCTGCATCGGCGAAGAGTAACAGGCGGCGTAGGGAGTTGGGTGTAGCGGGTCGGATTGGTGTTGCGGTATTGCTCCTACACCCCACTCCCTACACCCACAAACTAATTATTCGATGGCGCCTGGCTGATCTGCTCGATCGTCCGCCCGACTTTTCCGTCCTGATTCGTTTCCGTGGAGATGTCGCCGATCGACACGATGCCGACCAGCTCATTGCTGCTATTCACGACCGGCACGCGCCGGATCTGCGCGCTGCTCATCATCGACAGGACCTCGGCGACCGGGGTGTCTTCCTTCACCGAACGCACGGACTTGGTCATGCACTCGTTGACCTTCGCGTTGGCCAGGTCTTTCCCCTCGGCCACAAAACGGACGACGATGTCGCGGTCCGTGACCATACCGATGACTTTGCGGCCGTCCACGACCGGCACGACGCCGGTGTCTTCGCTGGCCATGATCCGCGCGGCGTCGCGAATGCTGTCTTTCTCCGAGACCGTAGCGGGATTCGGCGTCATGACGTCGCGCGCGCTACGCGAGCCTCCGCCCGATTTCTGATTTCGTTCCTGAGCCATGAATCCTCCTTGTTGACAAGCAAGGAGGAGCAAGGCTCGTGCCCCGCATGACGACTCAGAACACGAACCGCAACCCGACGCCGATGGTCGCGTAGCGTGGCTTCGGGTTGTAGAAGTGGACCCAGTGGTAGGCGGCCTCGGCGCTGATGCCGATCGTGCGGTTGATCGGGAAGAGGCCGTTCACGCCGCCGACGAAACCGTAATCGCTCTCCGAACGATTGCTGCCGGTTTGGCGGTAGAGACCGGTGCCGGCGAACAGGCCCGTCGATCCGAATGGCTCGGAAAAGCGGTATTCGACGACGGCGTCGGCGTACTCGATCTGGCCTTTCGGATCGACGTCAGCGGGGTCCACAAAGGTGTCGCCGTTGGCATCTTTCGACTGGAAGGCCGTCTTCGCATTCATCCGGCCGAGCTTGATCTTGAAGATCGTGTCTTCCTCCAGCGTCACGCCGTAAGAGATCTCTTCGAAGCCGTGCTGGAAATCCGACTTGCCGCCGGCCGCGGTCTTCAGCGCTTTGGCGCCGCCTGCGAGCACGTCGATCTCGTTGTGCTGCGCGAAAACAGGAAAGGCCGCCACGAGCGAAAATCCGAGGAGAATCAAGGTCTTTTTCATACGAGCCTCACTATATCGAAATGGGTGTTGGGTGTGGGGAGTCGGGTGTGGGATTGAATCCGCGAAGCAGTCCTCGTCTTCGCTACCACTCCCCACTCCCGACGCCCCACACCCGAATACAATCTACCGATGCTTCAAACACTGTCCTCACTAGGACGGGAGACGGCGCGAATCGTTCTGCACGCCTCGTGCGTGGCCTGCGGCGGGGAGCTGCCGTGGCGCGATCGGACGGCCTCGTGCTGCGCGCCGTGCTGGAAGGCGATGCCGGCGATCGCAGCGTCGAAGTGCCGCTTCTGCGCGATGCCGTGGGCTGGCGATCCCGATCCCGATTTCATCTGCGGACCATGTCTCGCCAATCCGCTGCCGGTCGAGTGGACGGAAGCGTGGGGCTGTTACCGCGGCTCGCTCGAGCGCGTGCTGTACGCATTCAAATTCAATCGACACGACTTCTTCGCCGATCCCCTCGCCGAACTTGTGGAGCAGATGATCCGCGCGCGCGGCGATCTCGATTTCGACGCCGTCGTTCCGGTGCCGATGCATCGCGCGAAGATTCGCCGCCGCGGCTACAACCAGGCCGAACTTCTCGCCCGTGCCCTCGCTCGACGCCTCGGCGTCCGCTGCGAGACGTCGCTGCTGACCAAGACGCGCGACCTGGCCGCGCAATCGAAACTGCCCCGCGCCGCCCGCTCCGGAAACGTCCGCGGTGCGTTTCTGGCGTCGCCGCGCGCAGCCTCGGCTCGTATCCTGCTCGTCGACGACGTCTGCACGACCGGCGCAACGATCCGCGCGTGCGCAACAGAACTGATCCGCACCGGAGCGGCGCGCGTGGCGGCGGCAGTGGTGGCGAAGACGGAGTGAAAACGGAGATTGAATGCCCGATTACGACCTGATCATCATCGGCGGCGGCATCATCGGCGGGAGCGTGCTGTATCACCTCGCGCAGCTCGGCTATCCCGGGCGCGTGCTCGTGCTGGAGCGCGAGGATGCGCTGTCGAAAGGCTCCACGGCACTTTCCGCAGGCGGCTTCCGCAACATCTGGACGACGCCGATCAACATGCAGCTGACCAGCTACTCGATCAAAAAGTTAGCGGCGTTTCAGGACGAACTGCGCTTCCCGATCGGCTTCGATCAGCGCGGCTATCTCTTCTGCCAGTACGAGGAGAATTTCGAGAGCGCGAAAGCGTACGGTGCGGAGTGGGCGAAGAACGGCGTCGCCATCGAATTTCTCGATGCGAAAGAAGTCGAAACGAAGGTTCCCGGGCTGCGCGCCGGAATCGACCACATCGATCCCGAGGTCAACGAAATCCTGCAGATGAAACCGATCGCGGGCGGCGTGTTCGGACCGGAGTGCGGCAGCTTCGATCCTTCCGCCGCGGCGCAGGGCTACTTCGAACGCGGACTCGAAGGATTCGACGGCCGCGCGGAACTGCGGCTGAACGCAACCGTCAAGCGGCTTCGCATCCTCGACGGCACGTATCGCGGCGTCGAGATGGCGGACGGCTCGTTCATCGAAAGCGAAAAGATTGTCGTCGCTGCCGGCGCGTGGACGAATCAACTGCTCGAGCTCTCCGGACTCTCCGGCGGCGATCTGCCGCCCGTCATCCCGCTCAATCGCATGCTCTTCATCACCAACATGCCGCCGATCGACGGCTTCGAGCGCATCCCGATGACGATCATCGACAACGGCGTCTACTTCCGCCCAGAGGGACCGAACCTGATGATCGGGCGCGCCGATCCGAACACGCCGGCCAGTTTCGACACGACGGCAGATGCCACGTATTACGAAGAGCAGATCAACTACTACATGCAGGAGCGCATCCCCGGCATGGAGCGTTGCCGGCTGCAGTCGATGTGGGGCGGCCTCTACGACACCAACGACGTCGATCACAACGCCGTCCTCGGCGAACATCCTCACGTGAACAACCTGATTTTCGCGACCGGCTTCTCCGGCCACGGCGCGATGGAGTCGCCCGCGGCGGGACTCGCGCTCTCCGAACTGCTGCACTACGGCCAGTACCGCACCCTCGACATCACGCCGCTCTCGATCCGCCGATTCTGGGAGAACAAGCCAATCCACGAGACGATCGTGATTTGAAGAAGGGTGAAGAGTGAAGGGTGAAGGGTGAAAGAGAAGCAAATCCACTTCTTTTTTCACCCTTCACTCTTCACCCTTCACCCTTCACCCTTCACCCTTCGATCTTCACTTCCCACTTTGGCCGTTCGCGATAGCGATCGTGCATCCACACCCACTGTTCCGGCACGCGGCGGATTTGCGCTTCGATGTCGGCGGTGAGGCGGGCCGTGAGCGCGACCGGATCGTCCGTCTCCTTCACGAGGATCGGCTCGAGGATGCGGATGTGCATCTTGCCGTTTCTTCGCTCGCCGAACATGCGCGTGATCGGGACGCCCATGCGCACGGCCAGACGCGCCGGACCGATCGCCGTCAGCGCGGGACGTCCGAAGAATGGCACCTTGATGCTCTCGGCGCGGATGTTCTGATCGATGAGAAAGGCCAGGATGCTGCCGTTGCGGATCGCGCGGATCA
>JBAVBF010000444.1:0-3162 GCA_049586115.1 Thermoanaerobaculia bacterium
CCATGATCGTCACCAACACCCACGGCCGCAGCAGGCCGCAGATCGCCAGCACCACCAGCACTTGCCCGATCACCGCGAGCACGATCGTCCAACGAAGAGCCAAGCAGCGGATGATCGCACGCGGTAACGTTGTCAGCCGTGACCGAACTCTCCGTCGTCATCCCGACCTTCAACACCGCGCAGATGACGCTGCGCTGTTGCCGCGCGGTGCTGGCGTCGCTGCCGGCTAGCGCTGAGGTCATCGTCGCGGACGATGGATCGACGGACGACACCGCGGTGTTGCTCGCGCGTGAAGCGCCCTCGGTGCACATCGTCCGGCTCGAATCGAATTGCGGCTTTGCGGTCGCGGCAAATCGCGGCGTGGCGGCGTCGCGTGGCAGGATCGTCCTGCTGCTGAACAGCGATGCGATCGTCGACGGCGATGCGCTTTTGGCGTTCCTCGGCGCGTTCAACGCGGATGCGACGCTCGGCGTCGCCGGAGCGCGTCTGCTCAATCCGGATCGCACGCCGCAGTGGAGCGGCGGCGCGGCGCCGACGCTGGCCTGGATGATCGGCGTCGTCAGCGGAGCGGGACATCTGGCGCGTTTCGTTCGGCGCGGCGGCTTGCGTTTGCAGCGCGACGTCGATTGGGTCAGCGGGGCGGCGATGGCGTTCCGGCGCGAGGTCTGGAATGCAGCGGGCCCGCTCGACGAACGCTTCCGTTTCTATTGTCAGGACATCGAGCTCTGCCTTCGCGCGCGCGACGCCGGCTGGCGCGTGGCGGTGATCGAGGAGGCGCGCGTCATTCACGCCATCGGCGGAACCGTCGCAGCGGAGAGCGCGCTGCATCACGATCCGGCGCGGCTCTGGCCCGATCTGCTCACGTGGGGTGGCAGGCGTTACGGACGCCGCTGGATGTTCATCGCGCGCACGATCCTGACGCTGACCGCCGTCCTCCGGATCGGCGCACGAGCGATCCTTCGCCGCGACAACGCGCCATTCATTCGCGCGATGAACGCGCTGCGTCACAGCGATTCGTAGAACGTCAGAAGCCCGCCAGCGAGTGCATCGTTGTCGTAGCGGCTGCGCACCGTTTCGCGCGCCGCATCGCCGATCCGCGCCGCCGTCTGCGGATCGCGGAGCAGGAGGGCGACGGCATCCGCGAACGACGCGGCATCGTCAGCGATGAGGATGTCGCGGCCATGCTCGACGTCGAGTCCCCCCGCGCCGAGTTTTGTTGCCACGATCGGCTTTGCCAACGCCATCGCTTCGAGCACTTTGATGCGCATCCCGCCGCCGGCGAAGAGCGGCGCGATCATCACCGACATCGAGTTCATGAACACCGTGGCGTCATCAACGGTGCCGCGAAAATCGACGTCGTTCATCCGCCGCCGCAGCCATGCCGGCACTCCACTCCCCGCAATCGACAGCCTCGCCTCGGGGACCCGCTCGAGGACGCGTGGCCACAATTCGTCGACGATCCATGCAACCGCTTCCTGATTGGGACGAAAATCGAGCGAGCCGATGAAGCCGACGCTGTTCGCGATTGACGCGTCACGAATCGGCTCGGATCGCGTGACGCCGCACGGCACGATGTGAATCGGCCGCGTTGCGCCGAGGCGGCGAAACTCGTCAGCATCGTCCCTCGAAATGGCAGCGATTGCGTCGGGCGCATTGAGCTGCCTGATCTCGTACTTGCGTAGCGATGCCGCGATCCGGCGGAGCGCAAAGCGGCGCAGACGGTTCCGTTCGATTCGCGCCAGCCCTTCCCAGATCCGGAACTCGACGTTCAGCGATCGAAGGACGACACGCGCGCTGCACTCGCGTCGCACGACGTCGACGTACGGCAACAGAAATGGACTCTCGATCTGCACGACGTCGGGCGCGAATCTTCGCAGCTTGGTCGTCAGCGCGTCGCGGAATTCATCCGAAACGAAGCGCGCCACGATGAACGGAATCCCCTTCGCAAAAACGGGCGCGACGATTCGTGATGTGTCGATATCGATCGCCTGGGTAGGGATCGGCGGAGTCGCCGCCGCGCGATGCTTGCGCGGATTCAGCGACAGAATCTCGACTTCTGCCCCGGCGCGAACAAGACCTTCCGCCAGGCGCGCCATGGCGATCCGTCCGCCGTCGATCGGCGGCCACGGAAGCCGAGGAGTCACGATGAGCGCGCGCATGGACGCGGCATGATAGGACGGCCGGTGCAGTACGATTCGACGATGTCCGGACAAGACCGCACGAGCGCCAACCACCGTGCGCGAGCGCAGCGGCGTCCGATCCGACGGTTCGCGCGAAGCCATCATCCGTGAGGAAGTTTCTGATGCGCTGGCGGCAACACCCGCCGAGCGCATGCAGGCGCTGATCGCACTACTGGACGGCGTTTACGAATTGTGGAGAACGAGAGGACTGGATCGTGACGAAGGACTTTGCCGATTTCCTCGAGTCACTCAACAGAGAGGGCGTGGCCTTGCCCGCGAATTTACTCGCGCATCATGATGCGTTAGTCTTGATGCATGCGCACCACGGTCACGCTGGAAAACGATGTCGCCGTTCGTCTCAAGCGTCTGAGAAAGAGCCGCGGGCCTTTCAAGGATCTCGTCAACGACGCGTTGCGTGCCGGGCTCGATCAGATCGAGAGGAAGCCTTCCGCGAAGAGCACCCGCTACACGGTCACGCCGGTCAAAGGGCGTCCGCGACGTACGGATCTCGACAACGTCGCCGAGGTGATCGCCGAAGCCGAAGGGGATTCGTTCCGTTGATCCTGGTCGACTCGAACATCCTTCTGTACGCGAAGTTCGAAGACGTACCGCAACATCGCCGGGCCAGGATCTGGTTCGAAGAGCAGCTGAATGGATCGGCCAGAATCGGCATTCCGTGGCAGGTGTCGCTCGCGTTTCTTCGTCTCGCTACGAATGCACGCGTCTTCGCGCGTCCGCTCACGATCGCGGCGGCGTGGAAGCAGATGATGGAGTGGCTCGATCATCCCAGGGTTTGGATTCCAGAGCCCACCGAAGAACACGCGTCCGTTCTGCGTGATCTGCTGCTCCACGCGAACGTAACCGGCAGTCTGGTTGCCGACGCTCATCTTGCGGCGCTCGCGATCGAGCATGGCCTGACTGTTTGTAGCGCGGACTCCGACTTCGTCCGGTTTCCCGCGGTGTCGTGGCTGAACCCGATGAT
>JBAVBF010000445.1:0-2848 GCA_049586115.1 Thermoanaerobaculia bacterium
GTAATGCGTGAGGATCTGTTGCGCCGTCCAGCCGGCGGTAGCCATCCCGTACGCGCCGACCTGGCAGAAGCCGACGCCGTGGCCCCATCCTTTGCCGTAGAACGTGTAGCGGTCGATGCCATCGGCGTCCTGCGTTTTTTCGTAGACGAAGAGGTTGTCGGGCACGTTGAGCGACCAGCGGATCGGGAGGCCGCGCAGGATGAACGTGCGGCCGTTCTCGGCGGTCACTTCCATTTCCGCGATCCGTTGCGAGGCGTCGACGGTCAGCGGGCGAATGCCCTGCAGCTGACGGATCGGATTGCGTTTGTTGATCGACGTCACCAATTCGTCCGCTCGGAAACTGCGCGTCCAGCTTGCGAAGTTTGAGCTGCGATCGAACGATGCGCCGTCGAGGTAGGCGTTGATGACCAGCGCGACGGGAGTCTTGTTGACGTCCGAGGTGATCGTGGCACGGTCGCCGAGCGTGACCGGCGCGCTGGCGTACTCCTGGTAACGGTCGCCGATCTTTCGGAAGACAGGCAGGTTTACCGGAAGCGTGAAGTGCGCCGGTTTGCCGTCGATCTTCAGCGTTACATCGCGTCCAGTGACGCTGAGGATCTTGCCGGTGGCGTCGCTGATCACGTTGTGCTTGCGAATCCACGATCCGAGGAGGCCGTAGAGCTCCTCGCGCGGCATTGCGGCGTTCATGTCAACGCGGTCGATTCCTTCGGCCGGCAGAAACGCGAACTTGATGAGGAAGGCGGCGGCGCGATACGGCACCGACTCCTTCGCCGCCGTCTGCGGGAAGTAGTAGTTACGATCGGCGGGCATCGTGACGACCGTCGAGTAGCGGTCGAATCCGAGCACCGAGGCGAGGTAGGTCAGCACATCGCCGCGCCTCGATGATGCGGGAGTGGCGGTGACGATGGGGGTGAATCGCAGCTTCGTCATTGCAGCGGTCACCGCCTGCTCGACGTCGCGTGCGCTCCATGACGTTCCGCTGTCGGGCAGTCCGGCGATGGCGGCAAAGAGGCGCGCATTGACCTGCTGTTCGGTGAGCAGGCCGCTGTCGGTGCGCCCGGCGATCGTCAGCACTTCGTCTTCGACGCATCGCACGCGTTTGAGGTATGGCTCGTTGCGGCCGGGGAACATCGTGCCGACGTCCGAGGTCTCGCCGCCGCATGTGGCGGTGTAGAGCGCATCGATCGGCTGGCCGTTGTACGTGGCCACGAGGCCGGCGGTCTCGCGCACGGCGCGGTCGGTGAGCGGATCCTCGCCCGAGAATCCGTTGTACGCCTGACACGCGGGACCCGCACAAATGTCGTATCCCTCGGATTTGAACTGCCCGAGGTTGCGGACGGCGTAGGTGCGCGCGGCGATCGCCTGGGCCTTAAGCGCCTCGACCTCGTCGTAAATCTTCGGACCCATCTCCGCCGGGACGACGCCGCGCAGGTAGTCCTCCATGTTCAGCTCATTGATGACGTTGTACGTTCCGCGCGGATTGATGAAGATGCGTGCGGCGGTGCGGTACGGCTTGTCTGCGATCGTGAGCGTGTCAGCGGTGGCAGGAATGATTAACAGCGATTCGCCATCGAGCGTGGTGCGCTCTCCTTCGTCGTCGACGAGTTGATGCTTCTTCTCGAACGCCTGGTCTGTTGGCCGCTTGACGATGAGCAGGTTCGTGCCGTAGCCGCCCTGCGTGAGCTGGTCGCGCAACGGCTGCGCGGCGTTGGATGTGGCGAAGTCGCCCGCGATGACGCGGTACGCGGTCCCGGCGGTGTCCGGCAGGACATCCACCCGCTGCTTCGCATCGGCGCGAAGTTTTTCGGCAAGCGCATTCGCACTGGCGACGTCCGAAACGGTGCTGACTTGCACCGCGTAGTGCGCCGCGGCGTCGCTGACTGGCGCGGTCAGCGTGAAGCCGCGCCGAATCGTGGCGGAGACGGTGTCGGTGACGATGTAGTAGCCGCCGTTGAGCCGCGGAAACGTGACGGTAGCCTGATCATTCACCAACCCGACGCGAATGCGCGGCTCGGCGATCGTTCTCGCGACGGAGGCGACGGTCGTGTACGCATTCGCGGAACGGGTGGGCGCGGGCGGTGGAGTGATGGGCGGCGCGACGGTCGTCGTAGTCGCGGGCGGGTGTGCGGGAGGGGCGGACGCGCAAGCGGCGAAAAACAGCAGGGATAGAGCAACAGCAATACGTTTCATTGATGATCGTCCTTGCAAGAAGAGAGTCAGCTCACCTCTTGAAAAACATCGCCACGCCCATCGCTAGCCCAATCGCCACCACCGCCCTGCGGACGAATGTGCGGCCGAGGCGGTGGGCGATGCGGGCGCCGAGGTAGCCGCCGACGATGGCGGCAGCGGCCATGATTGCGCCGTCGCGCCAGAGCACGGCGCCGCCGAAGGCGAAGTAGAGCGCGGCGATCCCATTGATGCAGATCGCCAGCAGGTTCTTGAGGCCGTTCATCTCGTGCAGGTCGGTCAGTCCGATCAGGCCGAGCGCGGCCAGCATCAGGATGCCGATGCCGCCGCCGAAGTAGCCGCCGTAGATGCCGACCAGGAACTGAAAGAGGAAGACGAACGTCACCCAGCCGGCGCTCGGATTCTCGTGCGCGCGCGCGACCGTGCCGAGGCGGCGCGTGATCACTTCCTGGGCAGCCAATAGAAGTGTTGCCCCGAGAATCAGAAACGGGACGAGCCGCGTGAATGTCTTCGTCGACGTATGCATCAGCAGCACAGCGCCCGCGCCGCCGCCGGCCAGCGCAGGAATCGTCAGTAGCAGAAGCCAGCGGCGGATCCGCGCCAACTCGTGGCGGAAGCCGACCATCGCAGCGAACGAGCCGGGCCAGAGCGCGAAACTGTT
>JBAVBF010000446.1:0-6554 GCA_049586115.1 Thermoanaerobaculia bacterium
GGCCTGCATCGCGCCGATCGAGCCCATGCCGCGGTAGGCCTTGAACGTGCGGCCCTGGTAAAGAATCGTTTCGCCGGGCGCCTCGTCGGTGCCGGCGAAGAGCGAGCCGATCATCACGCAATGCGCGCCGGCGGCGATCGCCTTGGTGATGTCGCCGGAGAACTTGATGCCGCCGTCGCTGATGATCGGGATGTCGAACTTCTCCGCGGCGCGCGCGCACTCCATGACCGCGCTGATCTGCGGCACGCCGGCGCCGGCGACGACGCGCGTGGTGCAGATCGAGCCGGGTCCGATGCCGACCTTGATCGCGTCGACGCCGAGGGCGATGAGATCGCTCGCGCCTTCATACGTCGCCACGTTGCCGGCGATGAGCGGCGTGTCGGGGAAGAGCTTCTTGAACTGGCGGATCACATCCATCACGCCGTTCGAATGCGCGTGGGCGGAGTCGATCACGACCACGTCCACTTTCGCATCGATCAGGGCGCGGGCGCGGTCGAGGCCTTCCTTGCCGACACCGATCGCCGCGCCGACGCGCAGGCGGCCGAGGGAGTCTTTGGCCGCATTCGGGTAGCGCAGCTTTTTCTGAATGTCTTTGACGGTAATCAGACCCTTGAGATCGCCATGGCTATCGACGACGAGCAGCTTCTCGATGCGATGGTGGTGGAGAACTTCGCGCGCCTGCTCCAGCGTCGTGCCGACCGGAGCAGTGATCAGGTTCTCCTTCGTCATCCGCTCGGCGATCGGCAGATCGAAGCGCGTTTCGAACCGGAGATCGCGGTTTGTGAGGATTCCGACCAGCTTGCCGTTCGCGTCGGTCACCGGCACGCCGGAAATCTTGTACTTCGCCATCACCTGCAGCGCCTCGGTGATGGTCTGCCACGGGCGCATGGTGACCGGATCGACGATCATCCCCGCTTCCGAGCGCTTGACCTTGTCTACTTCCTCGGCCTGCGCATCGATCGGCATGTTCTTGTGCACGATGCCGAGTCCGCCCTGCTGCGCCATGGCGATGGCGAGCCGCGCCTCGGTGACGGTGTCCATGGCCGAGGAGATGATGGGGATGTTCAGGCGGATGTCGCGGGTGAGTTGCGTTCCGACTTCGACGAAGTTCGGATGGATGTCGGACTTGGCCGGCCGGAGGAGCACGTCGTCGAAGGTGAGGCCGACTTCGATGGCCTCGGCGAAGCGTTCGGACGGCAGCGGGTCGCGGCGCTCGATCTCATGAAGATCGATGCGGCCGATGACAGGCATGTCTTTGAGAACCCGTTCGTCGCTCATGCGTGCCCCCTTGAAGTGAGTATAGAACAGCGCTTCAGTGCACATGAATTGCACGCCGCAGCGCGATGCTCATGCGTTTCACGATCGAACAACGTCACCTCACCGACAGCGCCGGACGTCCAGTGCGCAGCGACATGTCGCCGGTTTCGTTTCACTCGATGGATGCGGAGTCGGCCTCGGATGCCATCGTCGGATTCGCGACGGAACATCGCGGCGAGATCATCGGCGAGATCAAAAAGTTCCCCGGCTTCCACGCCATGGCGACGGTGCGCAACACGGAAGGCGTGTACACGCTGCAAGTGGCGCCCGCGAGCCAGCAGATGGTGCCGCTCGGGTAGTGACGCGAAGGGGAAGACTTGTCATCCAGAGCCGCCGAAGGCACGAGCCGCGGAGCGGCGAGATGCCGCAGGACGGCGAAGGAACTCAAGATGCCCGGCACCGGCTGAAACTCAGCGTCTCATTCTCGCGAGCCTTCCCGCTGATGCGCTTCCACAGGATGTAGAACATTTCGATTCGCTCCGCAACCGAGGGAAAATCCAAGGCCATGCGCTGGACCTCGTATGGCGAACTTCGTTTGTACTCGACGTACATCCTCTCGAACACGTCGATGACGCTCTATATCGGTGTCACGAATAATCTCGGGCGGCGCGTTCGGAGCACAAGAAAGGCCGAGGCTCCGCGTTCACCTCGCCCTAACACTTCGATCGTGTTGTCTACTTCGAACAGACTCCCGACATTCGGGATGCGATCGCCCGGGAGAAAGTGCTCAAGGGATGGAGTCGGAAGCGGAAGATTGAGTTAGTCAAGACGATGAACCCGACGTGGTCGGATTTGAGTGCGGATTGGCTCGAATGACACTTCCCGGTGTTTGAGACGCTCTACTTACTGGAGATTCTGTACTCTTGAGTTCCTTCGCCGTCCTTCGGCATCTCACCGCTGCGCGGCTCGTGCCTCCGGCGGCTCTGGATGACAGCTACTTCCCGCCCACGGTCGCGACGAGCTTCTGCACGTCGGGATCATCGGGCCGCATCTTTTGCAGCTTCGCCGCGACGATCCGCGCCTCGTCCATCCGACGCAGGTCGAGCAACGCGATCGCTTCGTTGAAGAGCGGCTGCCATTGGTCGGGCGCCATCGCGGCGGAGCGTTGGAACTCCGCGAGCGCCTTCTCTGGCTGATTCGTTTGCTTGTAGCAGATGCCGAGGTCCATGCGGACGGCGGCGTCGTCGCGGACGGCCAGGGCGCGTTGGAGGTACTCGGCGGCCTGCGGGAACTTCGCGGCTTGCATGTACATATCGCCGAGTTGCACGAGCGAATCCGCGTCGTTCGGATTTTTCGCCACCGCTTCCTTCAGCGACGCCAGTTGCTGCATCACCGTGCCCATCGGATTTCCTGTCGCGGTCGCGGCTGGCGGAGCTTCCGTGGGAGCCTCGGCGGCGGCCGGCGCGCCGGCCAGTTTCGATTGCGCGATCTTCGGTCCGATCACAAAACTGCCGAGGGTCAGCCCGAGGAGGAAACCGCAGGCGGTGAAGATGATCGTCTCTCGTTTCATCTGAGTTCGACATCGTAAACGATCGAGGTGCGCTACGATCTCCGGGACTTCCTGAATGATCGCGATAAGTCCGTCTGGTAAGCGAGGAGACGCGAATGTCCTATTTCCCGCCACGAAGGAACTTCAGTTCGCTTTCGATCAGAGACCTTCTCGACGCGCGCGATGCGTACCACGTCCACCTCGCGCATTACGAAACGGTCATCGGCACCGCCATCGGCCGGTATCTCCTCCGGCCGAAGGAAGCGAGAGACTGGCGCGGTAAGGTCACCGAAACGGAGCCGCGCACGCTCGCGAACTCAGTCGTCCGGCCGTGGTCGTGGCCGTGCATTCTGGTCTTCGTTCGGGAATGGATTCCGCTCAAGGATTTGAAGATCGGCGAGAAGATCCCCGACGTTCTCTACCTCGGTGACGGCCGCGCCGTTCCCACATGTGTCGTTTACGCGCCGCTCGACGAAGGCCCGGGCCGCGACATTCGCAATCTCTCTTTTCCTTCGGGCCTGATCGGCGGCGGCTACAGTGTCGTCACCGAGGTGCAAGGCAGCGAACACGTTGGTTCCCTCGGCTGTCTCGCTTCCGACGGCGACATGGCCTACGCCATCACCAGCCGCCACGTCACCGGCGAGCAAGGCCGCGAGATCTACAGCATCATTCGCGGCAAGCGGCATCGGATCGGCGTCAGCGATTCCGTACAGGTTCGCCATCTGCCATTCAGCGCCGTTTATCCGGGCTGGCCCGGCGACCGCGTCTACGTCACGATGGACGTCGGACTCGTTCGCATCGACGACATCACCAATTGGACGGCGCAGGTTTACGGCGTTGGAGAGCTCGGCGATGTCGCCGACCTGAACGTCGACACCATCTCGCTCGATCTCATGGGCTGCCCCGTTCGCGCGTTCGGCAGCGTGTCGGGCCTGCTCAAGGGAAAGGTGAAGGGACTCTTTTATCGCTACCGGTCGAAGGGCGGTTTCGATTACGTCGCGGATGTTCTCATCGGACCGCGGCGCGACGGCGAGGTGCTGGCCACGCGGCCCGGCGATTCCGGAACTCTATGGGTCTTCGATCCGCCGGCTGATGAATCCAGCGCCGACGCTGAGGAGGATTCGTTCATCGTGGAGACTCACGACCGAGGGCGCATGGCGCGTAAGTACCGGCCGCTGGCGCTGCAATGGGGCGGTGCGCAGTTCCTCGGCGAGCAGAAAGAGAGCCCGACCCAATTCGCACTGGCCACGTTCATCAGCACTGCTTCGCGAGTAATGGAGGTGGACGTCGTCCGGTCGTGGAACACAGGACACCCCGAATATTGGGGAAAAATCGCGCACTACAAGATCGGCGCGCGGGCGATCGACGTCATCAAGCGGACGCTGCCAACCACGAGCAAGCTGCGCAAGTTGCTGTTCGCAAACCGCGAGCTGATCGGCTACGACGACGCCACTCTCGGCAAGGGAGTGGATTTCAAGGTCGACCGAGACAAGTTCGTTCCGCTCGCCGACGTGCCGGACTATGTCTGGATTGGAATTCGGAGCTCCACCGAGCCGCCGCAGCATTTCGCCGACATGGATCTCCCGGGCCTCGGCGCTTTCGAGGGAAAGACGCTGGCCGATCTCTGCGACGACGAGGCGAACGTCGACGCGAAGGTCTGGAACGATTTCTATGACTCCTTCGTCGCTCCGCACACGCCGTCGCCCGGCGTTCTTCCGCTGCGGATCTGGCAGTTGTATCGAGTGATGGTCAAAGCCGCCGGCGCCGGCGACGCGGATCTCTTCATCCTCGCAGCGGGAACTCTCGCGCACTACGCGGGCGACTGCTCGCAACCGCAGCACGGTTCACGTCTCGATCACGGCGTGGCGCCCCTCGGCCACGACACTCCGGAATTCCAGGCCTACAAGAAAACGCCGCAGTACAAGATTCACGGTATTTACGAAGAGACGATGTTCGAACAACGTCCCACCGAGATGCTGCAAAAGATCAACGATGCCACCAGGAACCTTCGCGCGAAAGCGATCGCCGCCGATACGCGCAACGGCTTCGAAGCGGCGCTCGCGACGATCGCCACGATGAAAAAGGTGCGCGGCATCCTCTCGCCGGAGCGGATCATCGAAGCCGATGATCCGACTCTGACCGCGAACGAGCGAGCCGTTCGCTTCTTCGAATCTCTCGCGGAAGAGACGGCATCCTGCATCGCTCAGGGCACCGCACTTCTCGCCAATCTCTGGCTGACGGCGTGGAAGGAAGGGAAGGGCGAAACGAAGATGAAGACCGCCGATCTCGGTATCCGCGATACGGTCACATTGGAAAAGATGTATCGCAAGTCGACGAACCTGAAGTCGCTCACCCTCGGTGAAATGATCGCCGCCGGATTGCGCGCGCCAGGAGGCGAATGACGCCAGCGCTCCTGCGTCAAAGGCCTTCGGCCGCACGTGCCGGCCTAACCCTTCGTGATGAGCTCTTTCAGCATCGTGTCCTGCAACTGGTAGATCGCATACACGCCGACATGGTAGCCATTGAAGACGAACGAGAACGCGTAGACCTTGCCGCTCGCGCCGTGAACGTAGCCTGACAAGCCGACCACGCCGACGATGTAGCCGGTCTTCGCGTACACCTGCCGCGCGTACGGCGCCGCGCGCAGACGGTGGCCGAATTTCGCATCAGGATCGCCGGAGTAGGGAAGCGAGCTGACGAAATCTTCGCGGTAGGGACTCTTCCACATGTACCGCAACAGATGGATGAATGCGTTGGCCGAGGCGCGGTTCTCGCGAGACATGCCGGAGCCGTCGGCCTGATGGAACTCATTCGACGGCACGTCGAGCTTGCCGGTCAGCCACTCCGTCACCGCGCCAGTGCCCGCGGGCCACGTCCCAGCTTGTTTTTTTTCCGCGCCGATGATTTTCACCAACTCCTCGGCGTAGTGATTCTGGCTCTTCTTGTTGATCACATAGACGACTACGTTCAGCGGCGTCGTGTGCTGCGAGACGGCTTTCCAGTCCGGCCGCTCATCGCGCGGCGTGACGATGATCTGCCCCTGCACGTTGATGCCGTTGCGCACGAACGTCTCGTGCGTCACCGACGCGAAGTACTGCACCGGATTCTCGATGGTGACGAAGATCTCGGTGACGCCGGTGCGCGCCGGCGTGCCGCCGCGGACCAGGATCGTGTTCGTGTTGCGGTAGCGGGTGATGAACGGAAGTCCGCGTCCGGTGATGCACGACGACTGCAGTTCGAGATACGACGTCGGCGGCTCGAACTGGACGACGCAGGCCTTTCCCGGACGCGACGGCGTCACGCGAACCTGCACGCAATTTTCCTGCATCGAAAAGGCCGACACCGGCGCCTCGTACCAGTTCACGAGCTGGTCGACCGGCCAGGTCGGATGGATGTACTCGATGTCCATGTAGCCGTATTCGAAAATGAGATTGCCGCGAATGGTCTTCACGCCGGCGCGCTTGAGGTCCGTGGCCCATTCATCGATGACGGCGGTGGCGTGCCCGTCGTGAAAGCGCCCGCCGATGGTGGGGTCGCCGTGACCGACCACTTTCACATCGCCCGTCAGCGTGCCGCCGGCATCGACCGCGCCGCGCATGAAGACGGTGGTGGTGAGTTGAAAATCGGGATGGAGCAGATCGATCGCGGCGGCAGTCGTGAAGAGCTTCATGTTCGACGCGGGAGCGAGCGGCGTGTGCGGACTGCGCTCGGCGACGACGGTGCCGCTGTCGACTTCGACGACCTGCAG
>JBAVBF010000447.1:0-6063 GCA_049586115.1 Thermoanaerobaculia bacterium
GCTCCGGACACTACATCTCCGGCTTGAACGCGGGCGATTTCATCGTCAAGGAAGATGGGAACGTCGTCGAGCCGCGGCTGCAAAGCGGGGCCGACGATCCGATCTCCATCGGCATGGCGCTCGACACGTCATCGAGCATGCAGATCGCGATGACCGAGGTGATCGACTATGCGAACGAGTTTGTGCAGCACGCGCTCGGCGAGAACGACCAGACGTTCGTTGTCGCCTTCGATGAGGAGCCGCGGCTCGTGCAACCGCTGACGCGTAATCGCCAGGAGCTCAGCGCCGCGATTTTCGAGCTGACCGCGAACGGCGGCACGGCGATATGGGATGCCGTGCTCTATTCGCTTCAGAACTTTCACGGCGTTCCCGGCAAGCGCGCGCTGGTGGTCTTCACCGACGGCAACAACAACGCCGGCACGGCGACAGCGAACGGTGCGCTGCAATACGCGCGAGAGATCGGCGTGCCTGTGTATGTCGTCCAGATTTTCACCGGCCGTTTCGAAAAGCTGGAGATGAGCTCGAATGAGAACTGGATCGACTCTCTGACGAAATCGACCGGCGGCGCTTTCTTCCGCTTCACGGGTGAGAAGGATCTTCCCCGCATTTTCTCGCAGA
Source organism: Thermoanaerobaculia bacterium (assembly GCA_049586115.1). Taxonomy (GTDB): domain Bacteria; phylum Acidobacteriota; class Thermoanaerobaculia; order Gp7-AA8; family Gp7-AA8; genus JADGNZ01. Next base: position 619 of record JBAVBF010000447.1, read on the forward strand.
TCCGCGACGACACGCGCGGCCAATACCTGCTGACCTATGTCTCGCGCAGCAGCAGACCGCGGAGTGAACTTCGCCGGATCACCGTGGAAGTGCCGGGCAAGCGAGTGAATGTACGGGCGACGAGTGGCTACTATCCGCGATAGCGCGTGCAAGAACGTAGCGCCGCCGGCTCGGCGGCTGAAGCGCCAGCGGGCCGCTGGCGCTACGAAGAACCTACTGCGATCCCATCCGCACGACCTGCTCGAATTTCTCGCCGCTTTGCGCCAGCGTCCGCACCGTCGCGGTCAACTCCTCGGCCAGGGCATTGTTCTTCTGCGCGATGTCGCGCATTGAGCTCGACGCGCCCGACACTTCTTCCAACTGGCCCAGCTGCTTGCGCACGATGTCGCGGATCGTTCTGGCGTCGAGGTTGATCTGTTCCATCGCCTCGGCGATTCCGCGCGCCGCGGTCGATTGGTGATCGCTCGCCGATCGCACCTGCGCGGCGATGTTGTGCACGGACTCGGCTTCCTGCGCGAGCAGCATCGCGGCGCGGGCCTGCTCCTCGATCGAGCGGCGGTTCTCGCCGATGTGATCGCTCATCTTCGACGCAGTCCGGTGCAGGCTGCGCGTCGCCGCGGCCTGCTGCTCGAGCGACGCGGAAATCCGCTCCGACATTTCGAACGATGACGACGATGTCTCGACGATGCGGCCGAGGGAATCGTTGGCGTTGCGCGCCAGCCCGACCGTGCCGCGGATGCGATCGACGCCGTCCTGCATCGCCGTCACTGCCGCCTGCGACGCCGTACGCACGCCGTTGACGATCGCGCTGATCTCGTTGGTCGACTTGCGCGTCTGCTCGGCGAGCTCGCGCATTTCCTCGGCCACGACATTGAATCCCTGCCCATGCTCGCCGGCGTGCGCGGCGATGATGGCGGCGTTGAGCGCGAGCAGATTCGTGCGCTGCGTGACGTGGCCGACCACTTCGAGAATCTGGCGGATCTGTCCCACGCGTCCGGCGAGATCGCCCAAAACGTCCGCGGCGCGTTCGGTCAGTTCCCGCGAGTGCTCGATTCCGGCCACCGTTTCATCGACGGCTGCGCGTCCGGCCACCGCTTCCTCGCGCGCGCGGCGCGAAAGGTCCGCCGTATTTTTTGCGAGCGATCCGAGCTCACCGGAGGTCGCTTCCATTTCGGAAACGAATGCGAGAACGTCGTCGCCGGCAAGGGCGAGCGCCGAGGTCATCGCCGACATCTGCGCGGACGCGGCGGACATCTCGGTCGTCGATGACGAGGTCTTCGACGCCGAGTCGAAGAGCTGCGACATCGTCATGCGCACCTGATCGCTCGACGCGCGCAATTCCGTGGCGCGCGCCGCCGAGTCCTCGGTCCGCGCCGTCACCGCCTCGGCGGTACTCACCACCTGCTCGGTGATGTCGCGGACTTTCATCAGCGATTGCGCGGAGCGCTCGGCGAGTTGCGACTGCTCGGTCGAGCGGATGAGCAGCATGTCGCTGCCGTTCGTCATCACGCGGATGCCGCCGGTGATCGCGCCGCCGCTTTCGTTCAACGCGCGCGTGCGCACCTCCAGCGACTCCGCCATCCGATTGAACGATCCGGCCAGCTCGCCGATCTCGTCGTGACTGTCGGCGGTGATCCGGCTCGACAGCTCGCCGGCGGCGATGCGTTCCGTTCCGGCTACGAGCTTCTGCACCGGCCGCGTGATGCCGCGCGACATGACCACCGAAGCGATGGAGAGGGCGATCAAGGCAACGAGAGTTCCGAAGCCGATCGTAAGAAACGTGCGGCGGGCAGTGGCCGTGGCCTCATCGGCGCGCGCCTTGAGCACATCGGTTTCCTGCGCTTCGATCGACGTGACCGACGTGCGGACCGTAAACATCGCATCGGCGATGGCATGGCCGCGGAGGTTGGCAACCGCCGCGTCGACGCCGTTCTTGTCGCGTACGTCGATCCCATGCTGCAACTCGCGGATGACGCGGCCGATCAGCGGCTCGAGTGAGTCGAGCCGCCCGCTCAGTGATGGATCGCGCCGTTTGAGATCGGAGAGAGCCCGATCGAATGTGCCAACCGACCTCTGAAACTCCTCGCGATACGACGTATCGCCGGTGAGCAGATATCCGCGCTGATCGTTCTCGGCCGCCCGCAGATTCGAAACGACCTGCTCCAGATCCCACAGAAACTGCCGCGCCTGCGACCGTGCCGTCGTCACCGCCACGAGATGCTGCGTGTCATAAAAGGCGATCCCGCCGATCACCACGAGGATGAACAGACTGAGACCGAAGACAGTCCGAAGTTTTGCCGCTACCGATCTGCGCATGCGATGGGCCGCATCGTACAGAGGTTCGCAAAATGTTTCACCACAAAGGCACAAAGCACAAAAAGGATTTCTTTGCGCCCTTTGTGTCTTTGTGGTGAAACGCTTCATCCGGTAGAGTGACCGGCTGACATGACTCGACTCGACCTTTCCCCAGCTTCCGCCCCGCCGCTGATTCCGCAGGACCAGCCCGAACAGCTTCCGCTCTTTTCCGAGGCCGCGTTGAATGTGGCGCGCCGGGATGCGGCAAAGTGGCGCGAGTCGGCTGCGAAAAAGCCGGCGTGGAAGAAAGACTTCACCACGGTCAGCGGCATGGAAGTGAATCCGCTCGCAACGCCTGACAACGTAGCCGATCTCGATTTTGAGCGCGATCTCTCGATGCCCGGCGAGTTCCCATACACGCGCGGCATTCACCCCGCCGGTTATCGCGGACGGCTCTGGACCATGCGCCAGTTCGCGGGCTTCGGCAGCGCCACGCAGACCAACGAACGCTTCAAGTACATGCTCGCTCACGGTCAGACCGGACTCTCGACCGCCTTCCATCTGCCGACGCTCTACGGCTACGACTCCGATCATCACTTCAGCGCCGGCGAAGTCGGCAAGTGCGGTGTGGCCATCGACACGCTGGCGGATATGGAAACGCTCTTCGAGGGGATCGACATCGAGGACATCACCGTCTCGATGACCATCAACTCCACCGGTCCGATCGCGCTGGCGATGTATCTCGTCGTCGCGCAGAAGCAGGGCGCCGACTGGAAGAAGATTTCCGGCACGCTGCAGAACGACATCCTCAAGGAGTACATCGCGCAGAAGGAGTACATCTTCCCCCCGCGGCCTTCGATGCGGCTGATTACCGATACGTTCCGCTTCTGCGCGGAGAACGTCCCGAAGTACAACCCGATCTCGATCAGCGGCTACCACATCCGCGAGGCCGGCTCGACCGCACTGCAGGAGCTGGCCTTCACGCTGCGCGATGGAATGGAGTACGTCGAATACGGCATTCGCGCCGGTCTCGACGTCGACGAGTTCGCTCCTCGGCTCTCCTTCTTCTTCAATTCGCACAACGATCTGTTCGAGGAAGTAGCCAAGTTCCGTGCGGCGCGCCGCGTGTGGGCGAAGGTGATGCGCGACCGTTACGGTGCGAAGGATCCGCGCTCGTGGCAGCTGCGCTTCCACACGCAGACGGCCGGCTGTTCGCTGACGGCGCAGCAGCCGTACAACAACATCGTCCGGGTCACGATCCAGGCTCTGGCGGCGGTGTTCGGCGGCACGCAGTCGCTGCACACGAATTCGCTCGATGAAACGCTCGCGCTTCCGACTGAAGCGGCCGCGCGCATTGCGCTGCGCACGCAGCAGATCATCGCCCACGAGTCGGGTGTCATCAACACGGTCGATCCCTTCGCAGGCTCCTTCTTCATCGAAGAGCTGACCAACAAGATGGAAGCGGGCTGCTTCGACTACATCGAAAAGATCGACGCGTTCGGCGGCATGGTCGAGGCGATCGAGGCCGGTTTTCCGCAGCGCGAGATCTGGGACGCGTCCTACCAGTTCCAGCGCTCGGTCGACTCCGGCGAAAAAATCGTGGTCGGCGTCAACGGGTTCAAGATGGAGACCGAAGACCCGTACGAGATTCTCTACATCGATGATTCGGTTGCCGGCGAGCAGATCGCGCGGCTCAACGCAGTTCGCGCCTCACGCGACGCGGTCAAAGTGCAGGAATCGCTGCAAGCCCTGCGCACTGCCGCCGCCGATCCGAACGAGAACACGATGCCCTACCTCATCGATGCGGTGAAAACGTATGCCAGCGTCGGCGAGATCAGCGATGCGTTGCGCGACGTTTTCGGGACGTATCAGGAGCCGGCGCTTTTCTAAAACCGTTTGAACCACAAAGGCACAAAGGGCACAAAGAGATCTCTTCGTGTCCTTTGTGTCTTTGTGGTGAGACGCTTTTAATTCGCCAGTCCGCGAATCCGTTCCAGGATGTCCTGCACCCGCGAGCGCTCCTGTCCGTGTGGCAGCCCATCGGACGTCGCCTGCACGCTGTCGCGGATCCGCTGCCGCTCCTCGCTCGACGCGCGGCGGAACTTCGTGGCGATGACGTAGGTGATGATCTCGGCCTTCGCGTCGGACAACTTGACCAGATCGGGGAGGTCGCGCAGCAGCCGTTCCGTCGGCCGGCTCTCCAAATCTTTGACGAATGCCTGCAATTCCGTGAATGTCTTCGCATCGATCGCCTTCATCACGATCGACGACGTCGGCACTTTTTCATCCCGCGCTTCTGCCATGAGCATCAGTTCTCCCGCTTATTTTCGGTGGGCTGCCAGATCGGACAGCAACATCCGCGCCGCGCGCACCCTACCATCACAGGCGGGAAGGATGGCAGTGCGCCGCGGTAACGAAACAGGCGCGATATGATCCCCGCCCGCAGTTGCAGGAGCCGCGATTCATGACTATGACCCCTGAGCAGCGCAAGGCCGATCTCGTCGACCGGCTTGCCTCCGAAGCATACAAACGCGTCGCCGAGCCAGAGGCCGAGAGCGCCGCTGCATTCGTCAAGCGCTACTTCGCGCTCGTCGCCCCCGACGACATCATCTACACCTCGTTCGAGACGCTTCTCGGTGGGGCGCTATCGCTCTGGCAGTTTGGTGAAATCCGCCAGGCCGGCGTGCCGAAGGTGCGCGTCTTCAATCCCACCGTCGAAGCGAATGGCTGGGCCCTCGAGCACACCGTCATCGAGATCGTCAATGACGACATGCCCTTCCTCGTCGACTCCGTCAGCGCCGAGGTCACGCGGCTGGGACGCAACATCCACTTGTTGCTGCATCCCGTCGTGCGCGTCCGCCGCGACGCCGGCTCGAAACGCGCGGAACTGACCGCAACGCAGGAAGCGAAGATCGACGCCATCGTCGAGTCGTACATGCACGTCGAGATCGATCAGGAGAGCGACTCGGCGGAACTCGAAGCGATTCGCAGCTCACTCGAGACCGTTCTGCACGACGTTCGCGCCGCCGTCACCGACTGGCAGGCCATGCGCGGTCAGCTTCGATCCGACGTCGCCGAGATCGAGCACGCCAAACTTCCGATGCCGCAGGAGGAAGTGGCCGAGGCGCGCGCGTTTCTGCAGTGGCTCGA
>JBAVBF010000448.1:0-7402 GCA_049586115.1 Thermoanaerobaculia bacterium
GGATCGAGGACAGCGACGTCGAGAAGGCCGACATCGATCCATCGTCGATCGCCATCGTTCCCATCGCCGTGCCGATGCTCTCCGGCCCCGGCGCCATCACCTCGGTCATGGTGCTCGTCAACCTGTATCCCGACATCGAACAGCGGCTGGCCGTGATCGTGGCCATCGTCGCTGTCGGCGTCGTTTCCTGGCTCGTGCTGCTTTCCGCGCTTCCGCTCTCGCGCATCATCGGCGACCGCGGCCGCGCCGTCTTCACCAAAATCATGTCGCTCCTACTCGGCGCGATCGGCATCCAGTTCATCATCAATGGACTGAAGCCGGTCGTGATCGAGATCATGAAGGCTAGGTGACCGAATGAGTGACAAGAAACGCATCCTCTTCCTCTGCACCGGAAACGCTGCGCGGAGTCAGATGGCCGAGGGGCTGATGCGGGCGTTTCATGGCGATGTGGTGGATGTCGTTTCGGCGGGATCGCGAGCCGCGGGATGGGTACATCCGCTGGCCATTTCCGCGCTTGCGGAGATCGGAATCGACATTCGCGACGCGCAGTCGAAATCAGCGGATCAATTTCTCGATCAGCAATTCGACATCGTCGTCACCGTCTGCGACTCCGCCGCGCAGGATTGCCCGCTCTGGCCCCGCGCAACGCGCCTCGAGCACTGGCCGATCGAAGATCCGACGTGGGGTGAAGGGAGCGGGGCGGAGAGGTTTGCGGCGACGAGGGATGAGCTGGCTCGACGGATTGAAGAGTTGATGAAAGACGTCTAAGGCGACAACCTCTCCACCACCCAATCCTTCACATCGCTCCGTAACCGATACCAGAACCGATCGTGCAGCCGATCGCTGCGGCCCTGCCAGAACTCGAAGAGCAGCGGGATCACGCGATAGCCGCCCCAGTGCGGCGGACGCGGGATGGGGACGTCTTTGTACGTCGTCGACAACTCCTCGAATCGGGCGTCGAGCGCGCCGCGGCCGGCCAGGACGCGACTCTGTTCCGAGGCCCAGGCGCCGAGCTGGCTGCCGCGCGGGCGGGTGGCGAAATACGCGTCCGACTCCTCTTCCGTCGTCCGCACCACGGCGCCCTCGATCCGAACCTGCCGCTCCAGCGATTGCCACCAGAACACCAGCGCCGCGCGCGGATTGTCGTGGATCTGCTTCGCTTTGCGGCTGTTGTAATTCGTGAAGAAAACGAAACCGCGATGGTCGAACGACTTGAGGAGTGCGACGCGCGCCGCGACTTCACCCTCCAGTCCGGACGTTGCCACCGTCATGGCCTCGGGCATTGCGATCCCGGCGGCGTTCGCGGCATCGAACCAGCGCCCGAACTGCACGAACGGATCGGGATCGAGGTCACTCTCCATCAACGGCGTCACAGAAATCTCCTCGGCGGAAGATATCGCACGCTCATGCCGAGGGGTACCACTGGTAGAGAAAAAAGTAGACGAGCACACCGGTTACCGAGACGTACATCCACAGCGGGAACGTCCACTTCGCGATGCGGCGATGCTGCGCCACGCGCATCTTCAGCCCGTTGCGCACGGAGAGGATGGCCATCGGCACGATGGTGATGGCGAGAATCGTGTGGGAGATGAGGATTGAAAAGTAGAGCGGCCTCACCCACCCGGTCGCGGGGAAGTGTGTGACGACGCCGTGCCGCAGGATGTGATTGAGAACGTAGCAGGCCAGAAACACGAGCGACGTTACGCACGCCGCCAGCATGAAACGCTTGTGCATCGCGATGTTGCGCCGGCGGATGAAGACGTACGCGATGAGCAGCAGCACTCCACTGGTGCCGTTGAGCGTGGCGTTGATCGCTGGAAGGATCTGCATCGGCGCGCGACTGTAGCAGACCTATCTGCGTCAATCCTCGCGGAGAAGCTCCTTCACCGTGCTCACGACGTGCTCCACCGCATCATCGTTGGTGGCGCTGTAGTACTCGCGGATCACACCGTTCTTGTCGGCCACGGCGAACTTCACGCTGTGCAGGACCGACTCGTTCGCCGCTCCGGTCGCGTCGCCGGCGGCGAGCTTGAATCCCTTCACCGACAGATCGACGATCGTCTTGCGGTCGCCGGTCAGGAACATCCAGCGCGGATCGTTGCGCGCGTACATCGCATAGCCGCGCAGCACCTCGGGCGTGTCGCGGATCGGATCGACGCTGATCGAAACGAAGCGCACCGGCGACTGCTTCGGAATCTTCTTCGTCAGCTTCTGCATCGTGGCCGTCATCATCGGACACGTTCCCGCGCAGTGCGTGAAGATGAAGTCGTAGACGACGACGTTGCCTTTCAGCTCGCTGATCCGCACCGGCTTGTTTGCCTCGCTGACGAGTTGCGCGTCCGGCAAAGGAAACAACTTCGGAAGATCGGATTCATGGTGACAAGCGAGCGACAGAAGGACTGCTGGAAGGAGGAGGCGCCGGAACATCGGCGCGAAGCGTAGCACGTGATATGAGTGCGCGTTCATGACCTTGGCGCTGAAAAACAAGACGGTAGTCGTCACCGGAGCATCGAGCGGAATCGGCCGCGCGGCAGCGCTGGAGTTGGCTCGCCGCGGCGCGAATCTCGTCCTTGCGGCGCGACGCGGCGAACTGCTCGAAGAGGTTGCCATCGCCTGCCGCAACCTCGGCGTCGACTGCCGCACCGTCGTCACCGACGTCACGCTCCGCTCCGACTGCCAGCATTTGATCGACGTCGCCGGCGAAGTCGACGTCCTCGTCAACAACGCCGGCTTCGCCATCTTCGACGTATTTGAATCGGCCAAACCGGACGATCTCGAATCGATGATGCAGACCAACTATTTCGGCGCAGTCTGGTGCGCGCAGGCCGTTTTGCCGCAGATGCTGGCGCGGCGGCGCGGCACGATCGTCAACGTCGCCTCGATCGCCGGGATCATGGGATACGCGCGGATGGGCGGCTATTGTGCGACGAAGTTCGCGATGATCGGCTTTTCCGAAACGCTGCGCGACGAAGTCCTCGGCCGCGGCGTTCGCGTAGCCATGGTCTGCCCCGGCACCGTCGAAACGGAGTTCTTCGTGAAAGCCGAACGCGGCAAGATGCCGGGCGCGTCGCGGCTGGTGCTGGCCATCAAACCGGAGAGCGTCGCGAAAGCGATCGCCAATGCCGCCGAAGATGGGAAGTACCGGCGGATTCTGCCCATCGGGGCGATGGCGTTCATGCGATTGAAAGAACTCTTCCCGCGATTCGCGCACGTGCTGATGCGCCGCGTGTCGTCGATGATGGAGCCTCGCTGATGAAACGAAAAGCTCCGGTGACGATGGCGCTGCTGGTGATCATCCTGATCGTCTTCGCGATCGAGTTTCTCATCGGCGGGCCTCGCAACATCGGGCCTGGCGCGAATATCTTTCTGGACGACGTCAATCCTCAATTGCTTGCGACTCTCGGCGCCATCGTCGGCGGTACACTCCGCCGCCACGAATACTGGCGCCTCATCGCGGCGATGTTTCTGCACGCGAGCATCCTGCATTGGGCGGTCAACTCGTGGGCGCTCTACCAGCTCGGAACGCTGTACGAAGTGTTGTTCGGATCGCGCAGGTTCCTCCTGATTTACCTCGCCACCGGCCTCTGCGCATCGATCGCGAGCGCGGTACACATCGGCCACACAAACGGCGCGTCGGTCGGCGCGAGCGGCGCGGTCTTCGGAATCCTCGGCGCCTTCATTTTCTCGATCCGCCGTTCGCCGATTTATCGCCATCAGCCATGGACGCGCGGGCTCATCATGCAACTCGTCTTCTGGATTGTCGTGAACATCGCCATCGGCGCCAGCTTCGCCTTCATCGACAACACCGCGCACATCGGAGGCCTGATCTCCGGATTGCTGCTGGGATTCATCCCGCACCGCATCCCGCCGCCGCCACCAGGCGAGAGCGTGATCGATGTGGGGACGAAAAGCGTTTGAACCACAAAGCCTTTAGTTGCGACGCAGGACCAACCGCAAATCCTGTCCGCCGAAGACGCGATCGTTGAGCGCATCCACGAGGCCGCGAAGATCGTCGCTGGTGGCGACAAATCGGTTCGAGTCGGGAAACGGATGAACCGCGCGTACCTCGTCGATCGCGAAGCCGTATTCGCGCGCTAACAACGCCAGCGCGGCGGGATGGCGCGGCGCGAGGTGAGTGGGATCGCGCCAGAACTCCGAGGCACTGACGGCGAGCGACTCGGCGTTCGGAGTTTCGATGATCAGCAACCCGCCAGCACCCAGCACGCGCGACGACTCCGCGAACAGCGCGAAGAGCGCGTCGACCGGCAAGTGCTCGACGACGTGCATCGCCACGACCGTTCCGATCGACGCATTCGCGAGATCCGTGAAACATCCCGGCACACCGGCCACGGAGGCGTCGATTCCGCGCGCGACGAGATCGGCGACCGATCGTTCATTCGTGTCAAAGCCGCGCGCGGCGATTCCTGCGGATTGGCAGGCAGCGAGGAACTCGCCTCGCCCGCAGCCGACGTCGATCACCGGCTCTTTCGCCAGCGCGACGTAGTCGGCAACGTCGACAGCGCCGCGCAAACCATCCTCCAGACGCCGGTAGAGAAAATCCGAAGTGACTGGCGACGACGCGACAACCGGATTCGTCACATCGCGCACGCGCACGGCCACCGTTTCGATCTTCTGATCGAGCGCCGCGATCAGCGAATCATTGCGTTTCGCGGCGATCGGGATCAGCTCGCGGATCGTTCGCAGCTCCTCGGCCAGCGCTTCGTCGGCGACGCGAACATCGCGCTGCACCGTCTTGATATCGCGCTTCAGATCGTCGCGAATGCGTCCGACGTCGGAGCGAAGATCGTTGACGAGATCGAGCAGCGCAAGGTTGAAATCGCGCTGCCGGTCCCGCTCCGCCCGCGTGGCCCGATCGAGAACGCGCTGGAAAAGCCGCAGCAGAAATCCGAGCGCCGATTTACGCGGACGGAACCGGCGATCGTTCTGCCAGACATTTCGCCACCCGTCAGCTCCCGACGGCGGAGCATCGACAAAACGCTCGTCGCTCATTCGTTAGCGAGGATACAGCAGCGGAAAGTAGAGAGCGCACAGACAGGAGGTCTGTGCGCTCTCGAATCAAAACTACGCTTCGGCTTCTGCTTCGGCAGGTGCCGGAGCAGCAGCGGCAGCGACCGGCGCTTCCTCGATGGCCGCTTCCTTCCCCTCGGGGACGACTTCGACCTGGATGTGCGCGGCCACTTCGCGATGGAGACGGACCTCGACGTCGTGCACGCCGACGCTCTTGATCGGATGCGCCAGCTCGATGCGGCGCTTGTCGACTTCGATGCCCTTCTTCGTCAGTGCATCGGCGATGTCGTTGGACGTCACCGAGCCGAAGAGATTGCCGTGATCGCCGACGCGCTTGTGGATGACGATCTTCGTCCCCTTCACGCTGTCGGCTGCCTTCTGGGCAGCAGCTTTTTCCTGATCGCCGAGCGCAGCCCACTTCTTGCGCTCCTGTTCGATCGACTTGAGGTTGCCGGGGGTTGCTTCGCGCGCGAGCTGCTTCGGAATCAGGAAATTGCGCGCGTAGCCATCCTTGACCGTGACGACGTCACCGCGGCCGCCGAGGCCGCGGATCTCGTCAATGAGAATGACTTTCATCTGAGTGATCCTTTCGATTGAAATGTCGGAAATCGAAAAACGAGTCGAACAGCCCTGCGATGCACAGCAGCAGCGGCGCGATGCCGGTCAGCATGAGAATGCCGAGAAGCATCCACGCGAACAGGGAGCCCATCGGGCCCGCGCCGGTTGCGGCCACGAACATCCGGAACATGGCCAGCCCCTGCAACAGATACAGGAAAAGCGTGATGACCAGGATGTTCGCACCGACCTGCTGCAGCATCCCGCCGGCCAGCGGCGAAAGACCGCCGATGACGAATGCGAAGAGCAGCCATTCGGGAAGTGAGAGATAACGAAAACGATAGGGATTGGCGATGACCGCATCGGGCGTGCGCCGGATGAGGAAATCGCGCCACGCCCGAAGCCGTCCGAGCATGACCAGGCTGAAAACGAACGCGGTCGCCGCCGCCGTCAGCAGCGACGCAGGCACGCACAGATCGGTCCATTTCTGAAGGAACTGGAAGCGATCTGCCGGATAGCCTGCCTTGACGAACTGGCCGACCATCACCGCCGTCTGCGCGTGCACGTCCGCAACCTGCGACGCATACAACGAGAAGTGCGCGAACGTGCGCATCGTCAGCTCGGTGACTGCAAGTCCGACGACACTGAGCACGAGCGCTGACAGCAGCACGCGGCCGAACTTCTCGCCGCGCTCCACCATCGGCAGCACCACCAGTGCCGGCACGGCGATGGCCAGGAAGAGTCCCAGCAGGAACCCGTAACTCGCCGACGCGTCGGCTGCGGTGGCCGAGGCCGCGGCGGGATAGATCATCAGCGCGGCCAGGGCCGTCGAGAGAACCAGCAGCAGCAATGCGGCGCGCCGTCCGATGCGGATTCCGCAATGGAGCAGCGACGCCGGGATGAAGACGAACAGCGGCGACACGAACATCAGCGCGGTCACGAGCGTGTAGCCGGCCATGCTGCGGGCCTGCTTCCCGAACGTGCGCGCCGGCATCGCCACCGGTTCGTCCTGCTGCAGAGTCTCGGTCATTGGTTCGTATCAGTCCGTCGCGAACGGAAGCATGGCCGCGATGCGGGCGCGCTTGATCGCGTTCTGCAGTTTGCGCTGGTGCAGTGCGCACGTGCCGGAGATGCGGCGTGGAAGGATCTTGCCGCGCTCGGGGATGAACTGCTGCAGCGTCTTGATGTCTTTGTAGTCGATGTACTCGAGCTTCTCGACGCAGAATTTGCAAACGCGCTTCCGGCGAAAGAAGAACTTTTTCTTGCCGCCCTGCTGTCCGCCTGCTCCGCCGCGTCCGCCCGAATCGCGTCCGCCGGAATCGCGGCCGCCACCGCCGCCGCCACCACCAGGTCGTCTCATTTCAGTTGCCATGATTGGTCTCCTCTCCTCTTATTCAGCCGGAGCCGCTTCGTCGGCTTCAGGCGCATCGACGGCGGCGGCATCCATGGGAGCCGCAACCGGTGCCGAACCGCTGGGCGCGAACGACGGAGCCGGACGGAGGCGCTCCTTCTTCGGATTGCGCTTGGCCAGCTTCTCGGCGCGTTTGTGATCGAGATCCGTGCGCACGATCATGTGGCGCAGGATCCGGTCCGAGTTTTTCATCCGGCGGTCGAGCTCATTGAGCCCTCCCTCGGTCTCGAACACGAGGAGTTGGTAGTTGCCTTCGTTGAACTTGTTGATGGGATATGCGAGACGGCGACGGCCCCACGCTTCTTCATGCGTGAGTTTCGCGCCTGTCCCCTCGGCGATGCGCTTGAACTCTGTCGAAAGCGTCGTCGCCTCTTCCTCCGGTACCTGCGGAGAAAGGATGAACAGGAC
>JBAVBF010000449.1:0-3686 GCA_049586115.1 Thermoanaerobaculia bacterium
CTTCCCCACTGCGCGCCCCAGGCCACGCGCGGCCGCGGCGGAATCGCGATCGAGCGATTGAATCGCAGCGCGCCGCCGTCGCTCGTGCCGAATGTCTTGTACAAACTGAACGTCGCCGCGTCGCCGATGCTGCCGATCGGCCGCCCGCCGCACCGCGACAAAAACACGTGCGAACAATCTTCGATGAGCGGGACGCCGTTGGCGCGGCAAAGCGCCGCGATCCGCTCCGTGCCGGGCTGCGCGAATCCGAAGTAATGGATCAGCAGCACCGGGCCTGCTTCCTCCGCGAGACACCGCGCGAGATGCGCCTCATCGATCGTCAGATCGTGGCGGAGGCGATAAAACCGCGGCGTGAATCCCGCCTCGGCCGCGGCGCGCACTTCCATCCCGCAGTGAAACGACGGACACCAGACCGGCGTCCCCGGCGCGGCACGGAGCGCGGCGAAAACGAGGTAGAGCGCATCGCGCGAGAAACGCGTCAGGTGGGGCGCGAATGCGATCTCGTCGCGCATCGCCGCCGACGGCGTTCGCGTCAGCGTCGTAATCGGCACCCGCGGATACGCGTGAATCGCGTTCATACCGCTCCGTTCCTCCACGCCACGCGGATCTCCTCGCGGATCGTGGCCGCGTCGCTGGTAAGGAAGCGATCGATCAGCGTGCGTTCGTAATCGTTGAGCGCCGGCGGCAACCCTCCGCGCGCGCGGCAGACCGCGTCGATGAGCGGCCCGGACGGAGGCGGCGCCGTGCTGCAAAGCAGATTCGGCGGATGGCGCTCGCCGAAGAGGCGCCGCATGACGTGGCCGAGGACGAGGGAGTAGCGGATCGAGCCGCGGCCGTTGACAATGCCGCCGACGCCCAGGCGAAAAAGAAACAGCGGAGCGAAGACATCGAGTGACCAGCGTCTACGAAGCTGTTTCAAAAACACGACGAGTGATGCGGGATCGGCGCGGCCAACGTTGAATGTCTCGCCGCCGGCGACGAGCAGATGATCGCCGCCGTTTATCACCAATCTCACTGCGCGGCGGATTCCATCTTCGCCAGCGATCGCCAGCGGAACGTGATCCGATTCTTTCCGCGTGAAGTGCAGCTCGTTCCCGTCGTCGAACGCCATCGCTTCGTTCACTGCCTCGACGACGAGGGCGCGTTCGCGAATGAAGATCGCTAACGTCCCGGCGATCGACGGGAGCAGTTCGTCGCGGCCGAGGAGATCGCTGAGCAGAACGAACGGCAGCGAAAATCCGAGGCGCTGGAAAAGGCGCGCCGAAGTGATGGCGGTGAATTCGGCGAGCGAGCGTGCGTCCGTACGCGCCTTTTCGTAGACGGCCAGCAGCTCGCGCAACTGCGCGTAGGCGCCGCTCTTCGCGAATGTTGCATGGCGCGAGGCATCGGTGATGAGCCCCTTGAGCTTCTCTCCGATCCGGGCGAGCAGCGCCTCATCCGGCGGCGGCACGAAACGGAGATCGCGGCCTTGCCAGGCGCGCAGCGATCGCACGAATGAAAGCCGCAACACGCCATCGGCCGACGCCATCGATGGAAGCTCTGTCCTGCTCATCCACGGATCGGAGCCGAGCGGCGCGTAGTCCGCGAACGCGTAGAACGACGCAGCGCCGCAAGCCGCCAGCGCATCGAGCTTGACCGGAACAGCGGGGTAGTAATCGACGTACGGCTGCTGCCCGGCGAACGCGATCGGACCATCATCGATGATGACCGGACGCGCGATGCCGGCGGCGTCTGCGAAGTCGTTCGCGCTCGCGCGTACCGCCTTCGCGAGCGCCGCATTCGACGGCATCGCCTGCACGCCGCTGATGAACATCTGCGCGTCATCCGTCGCGCGCGCGCCTTCGATCAACGGCGCCAGCGCGTCACCGCGCATGAAGACTTCGTCGAGACGCATGGAGTGCCGCGATTCTGGTTGCCGCGCGCGCCCGCGTCAACGGCCATGCGGCTTTCCGGCATAATGGCGCGCTTCCCATGAAGAACATCGGCTCGCTCTCCGCTGCGCGGCGGAAGGAATGGGATCGCCGCGGTTACCTGCTCATCGAACAGGCTCTTTCGCCCGCCGAAGTCTCCTCGCTCCTCGCCGCCGTCGACGCCGTGCTGGCGTCAAAGCCCGACCGCGATTTCGTTTCGCAAGGTTCGGCGGCCGCGTTCAAGATCGTTCAAGCAGTGTCGGAGACCGAGGCGCTCGATCCCCTCACCGACCATCCCGCCATCTTCCCGATCCTCCTCGCGCTTCTCGGGCCGTGGCTCCAGATTCTCGGCTCGGAGATTTTCGTCCGCACGTCGGGGAAAGGGCGCGAACCGCTCGTCACGTGGCATACCGACGGCGGCCCGACGCTCGGCACGTTCCTTCCGCGCCGCGGAAATCCCATCCTGCAGATGAAGGCGCAGTTTTTCCTGACCGACCTTTCCGACGACGACAGCGGCAACTTCATGCTCGTCCCCGGAAGCCATCGCGTGACGCTTCGACCCGACCGCATCGAGTCGAAGGAAACGCCGGACGGCGCAATCCAGCTCCGCGCGCGCCCCGGCGACGTGCTGCTCTTTCCGTGGTCGCTCTGGCACGCCGTCGCGCCGAATCACAGCGGGCGGGTTCGCAAGAGCATCACGTTCCGTTACGGGCAGCTGTGGTCGCGTCCCTACGATTACGAACGTCTACCGGAATCCATCCTCGGACGCATGACCCCGCGGCGCCGGCGCCTCTTCGGTGACAACGGACCGAACGCCGGTCCGGTCTCGTATTTCTACCCGAACGAGGAAGAGCACCTGCGGTTGATGCTCGGCTGATTACTCCGGCAAACTCGGCGGCGGCGATCCGCGATGGAATGCCACGTCCGCGGCATGTTGCGACGCGTGCACCGGCTTGCCGTCCTTCCAGTCGCGATACGCCTGGTCCGCTTCGCGCAAACAGATGCCGCACTCCTCGGCGTGTTTGGTCTGAAAGCAAGTCAGCAGACTGACGTGCCCTTCCTGCTCGTGGCACTGGCAGTAGCAATACATCTTCGACAGCCGGTCCGTGATCTGCGCCGCCTCCGCATACACCGACGCGGCCGCGGGATTGGTGAGTTGCGCGGCGGTGAGCACCGGTGCGTTGCGATCCGGCACCGGCTCCGTCGATGACGACATCTGCATCGGCATCTGCGGCGGCGTTCCGACGACTTCCGGAACCGCGGTTTCGTGCTTGCGGCAACTTGCCGCGATGAGGACGAGAAGAACAAGGACGCGCTTCATGCGAGGCCGCAACGAACGCGCGCCGTGGTGTAATCCTGCGCCGTGATCCGCAACGCCACGCGCGCCGATCTTCCGCGCATCGTCGAACTCTTCGCAAACGCGAACGACACGCCGTACGACTTGGGTGTTGTCGCTGCCGAAAAGTGTTTCGGCGCGGGCGTGAGCGGCGAGCCGAACGTCAGCGTCTTCGGCGATTTCGCCGGAGTCGCGGTGACGTGCGGAAAATCGCTGCGCATCCTCGCCGTCGCTCGCCAGCAGCGTTGGCGCGGTGTCGGCAGCGCGCTGCTTCGCGATGCGGTATCGCGCGGCGCGCGCGTCGTCGCCGCCGAAGCGGGCAACTACTTCACGCCCGGCGTCGTCACGACCGATACGCCGTCGATCGACTTCTTCACGAAACGCGGCTTTCGCGAGACGGCGAATACCCACAACCTGGTTGTTGAACTGGGAGTGGGGAG
>JBAVBF010000450.1:0-10750 GCA_049586115.1 Thermoanaerobaculia bacterium
CATCGAAGCGGGCATGAAGGAGCAGCTCGCCGAGATCAAGGTCATCGCCGATCAGAAAGCGGCGCCGACCTTCGCCAACACGATCGAGGCGATGGAGAAATCGGGAGCGCTGCTCACGCGCGTCTCCAAGATTTTCTTCGCGCTGACCGGCTCGAATACCAACGACACGTTCCAGAAGATCGAAGCCGAGGAGTCGCCGAAGCTGGCGGCGCATAACGATGCGATCTTCATGAATCCGAAGCTGTACGCGCGCGTGAAAACGCTGTACGACAAGCGCGCCACGAGCGGACTCGATGCCGAGTCGCAATACCTCATCGAGCGCTACTACAAGTTCTTCGTCCGCGCCGGCGCGCAGCTCAATGACGCCGATCAGAAGACGTTGCGCGCGCTGAACCAGGAAGAGTCGTCGCTGACGACGAAGTTCCGCGAGCACGTCCTCGCCGACACCGCCGCCGCGGCCATCGTCGTCGATACGAAAGAGGAGCTGGCCGGATTGCCGGACTCCGACATCGCCGCCGCGGCCGACGCCGCCAAAGAAAAGAAGCTGACCGGCAAGTACGTCCTGACGCTGCAGAACACGACGCAGCAGCCGGCCCTTACCTACCTGCAGAATCGCGCGCTTCGCGAGAAGCTGTTCAACGCGTCGGTCCAGCGCGGCAATCACGGCGGCCCGAACGACACAAAAGCGATCGTCACCCGTCTCGCCCAGCTCCGCGCGCAAAAAGCCAAGCTCCTCGGATACCCGACCTACGCCGCGTTTTCCCTCGACGATCAGATGGCGTCGACGCCCGAGAATGCCATCAAGCTGCTGACCGGACTCGTTCCCGCGTCGACCGCGAAAGCGCGTTCCGAGGTCGCGAAGATGCAGGCCATCATCGACAAGGAAACCGGCGGATTCAAACTCGCGCCGTGGGATTGGCAGCTCTACTCCGAGAAGGTCCGCAAGGCCGAGTACGACCTCGATGAATCGCAGGTGCGCCCGTACTTTGAACTGAACAACGTCCTGCAGAACGGCGTCTTCTATGCCGCCAATCAGCTCTACGGCCTCACGTTCAAGGAGCGCCACGACATCCCGGTCTATCAGCCGGACGTGCGCGTCTTCGAGGTGTTCGACAAGGATGGAAAATCACTCGCGCTCTACTACGGCGATTACTTCTCGCGTCCGAACAAGAGCGGCGGCGCGTGGATGGACAGCTTCGTCGATCAGTCGGGCCTTATGGGCACGAAGCCGGCCGTCTTCAACGTAACTAACTTCACCAAACCCGCGCCCGGCCAGCCGGCGCTGCTGACGTTCGACAACGTCACCACGATCTTCCACGAGTTCGGGCACGCGTTGCACGGCATGCTTTCGAACGTGAAGTACCCGACGCTGGCCGGCACCAACGTGCCGCGCGACTTCGTCGAGTTTCCGTCGCAGTTCAACGAGCATTGGTCGCTCGAGCCGAAGGTCTTCGCGAACTACGCGAAGCACTACCAGACCGGCGCGCCGATGCCGCAGGATCTCGTCGATCGCATCAAGAAATCGCGCACGTTTAATCAGGGCTACGCGACCACCGAGTACCTCGCAGCGGCGCTGCTGGACATGGCCTGGCACACGCAGCTGCCCGGAACCGAGCAGCGCGACGTGAACGTCTTCGAGCCGGAGGCGCTGAAGGGCTTCGACATCGCCATGACGGAAGTTCCGCCGCGCTATCACACGACCTACTTCTCGCACATCTGGGGCGGCGGTTACGCGGCCGGCTACTACGCGTATCTCTGGTCGGAGCTGATCGACGACGACGCGTTCTACTGGTTCAAGGAGAACGGCGGGATGACGCGCGCAAACGGCCAGCGCTTCCGCGACATGATCCTCTCGCGCGGCGGCACGATGGACGAGGCCGCGCTCTACCGCGCCTTCCGCGGCCGCGATCCGATCGTCGAGCCGCTGCTCATCGAACGCGGATTGAAGGAAGAACCGGGCAAGTAAGAAAAAAGTGAAGGGTGAAGAGTGAAGAGTGAAAACTCCGAACTCTTTTCACCCTTCACTCTTCACCCTTCACTCTTCGTTTAACATGCGCGGCCATGCGCAAAACCGTCATCTCGTTCGTCGCCATCGCATTCGTCTCCGTCGTCCTGCACGCGCAGGAATTGCCCGCCGACATGCGGGCGAGTGTCGATAAAGCCGCGGCGGACATCCTGACCAAAACAGGCGTCCCGAGCGCCTCGGTCGCTGTCGTCCGCGACGGCAAAATCGTGTACGAGCACGCTTACGGACTGGCCAACGTCGAGACGAAGCTGCCGGCGACGCCGCAGATGCGCTACTCGATCGGCTCGATCAGCAAGCAGTTCACCGCCGCTGCGATTCTGATGCTGGCCGAAGAAGGCAAGCTTTCACTCGACGACAAAGTGATCCGCTGGTTGCCCGACCTCACGCGCGCGGGCGACGTCACCATCCGCCAGATTCTTTCGATGACTTCCGGCTACCAGGATTTCTGGCCGCAGGATTACGTGATGCCGATGATGATGCACCCGGTGACGGCGCCGGAAATCCTGACCGGCTGGGCGAAGAAGCCGCTCGATTTTGAGCCGGGCGCGAAGTGGCAGTACAGCAATACGAACTACGTGGCCGCCGGCATGATCGCGGAAAAAGTGGCCGGCATGCCGCTCCTCGATTTTCTCCAGAAACGTGTCTTCGTCCCGCTGCACATGACCACTGTCTCGAACACGGACGCCGCGCCGCTCGGCGCCGGCGATCCGATGCGCTACCTTCGCTATGCACTCGGTCCCGTGCGTCCCGCTCCGAAGGAAGGCGCCGGCTGGATGTTCGCCGCCGGCGAGCTGGCCATGACCGCGCACGATCTGGCGCTGTGGGACATCTCGATGATCGATCAAACGATCCTCAAGCCGTCGTCGTATCGCGCGATGGAGACCGAGGTCGAGTTGAACAACGGCGTCGGCTCGCGTTATGGACTTGGCGTCAGCATCGGCGTCGCGGACGGCCGCCGCGTGATCTCGCACGGTGGCGAAGTCTCCGGCTTTACCGCTCGCAACGAGGTTTATCCTGACGACCACGTGGCCATCGTCGTCCTGACGAACATGGACGCGGCCAGCGCCTCCGAACAGATCGCCGGCAGCATCTCGAGAACGATCTTTGCGTCGACCGATCCCGCCACTCCTAAAACGACGGAGCAGATGCGCAGGATCTTCGACGAGCTCCAAAAGGGACGCATCGACCGCGCGCAGTTCACGTCCAACGCGAACGCCTACTTCGACGACCAGGCCATCAAAGATTTCGCCTCGAGCCTCGGACCGCTCGGGACGCCGCAGGAGTTCGTCCAGGCCGGCCAATCGCTCCGCGGCGGCATGACGCTGCGCAGATACCGGATCAAGTTCCCGACGAAGACGCTGCGATTGACGACGTTCATCATGCCCGACGGGAAAATCGAGCAGTACCAGATCGCGGCAGCGGAGTAACACACGACATACGTCGGCGTAGCCGGCGTAAGAACCGTAGCCCCCGCCTTTGAGGCGGGGGTTTGAGTTGCGCGAGGAAAGTCGGAGCGCGCTTTAGCGCGCGATAGCACGCGTTCTTTCGCCCGTTAAAACGGGCTCACAAATTCGGCTCACTCTTGCTACCCCCAGCTGAAGCTGGGGGCTACGGTTCTTATGCTGGCGATGCCAGCACACGAGTTACCTCGGCCGCGCTTCCTCCGCTTCTGCCCAGATCTCCACGCGGTGGCGTTCGTTGAGGAAGATTGATCCGACGATGAACGTCATCAGTGCGATGCCGATCACCCAATAGAGACCGGCGAAGATGTTGCCGGTTTTTACGACGAGCAATCCGGCGATCAACGGCAGCGTTCCGCCGAACCAGCCGTTGCCGAGGTGGTAGGGCAAAGAGAACGACGTGTAGCGGATCTTCGCCGGGAACGACTCGATCAGGAACGCGGCGATCGGGCCGTAGACCATCGTCACGTAGATCACCTGAATGAAGATCAGTCCGATCAGGATCGGCATGTTCGGATTCTTCGGATCGCCGGCGTGATTTTTCATCGCGTGATAAATCGGAAGGTAGGTCAGCGCGGCGATGAGATTGCCGGCCATCATGATTTTCAACCGTCCGATGCGGTCGGAGAGGGCGCCGAAGACGACGAAGAACGGCATCGCCAGGAGCAATGCCACGGCCACGATGATGCTCGCCTTCGCCAGATCGATCTTCAGCACCGTCTGCAGAAACGACAGCGCGTAAAACTGGCCCGTGTACCAGACGATCCCCTGTCCCGCGGTCGCGCCGAAGAGCACGAGCAGGACGATGCGAAGGTTCGCCCAGTTGCCGAAACTCTCGCGCAGCGGCGCCGTCGATCCTTTGCCGGATGCTTTGATCGACGCGAAGAGCGGCGACTCCTTCAGCGTCGTCCGAATCCAGAGCGAGATCATCACCAGCACGATCGAGAGCAGGAACGGCACCCGCCAGCCCCATGCTTTGAAATCGGCGTCGCTCATCATCTTCTTCACCGCGAGAATCACGCCGAGGGAGACGAAAAGACCGAGCGTGGCCGTGACCTGGATGAAACTCGTGTAGTAGCCGCGCTTGTTGTCCGGTACATGCTCGGCGACGTAAACAGCCGCGCCGCCATACTCGCCGCCGAGTGCGAGACCTTGCAGCAGCCGCAGCAGCAGCAGGATCGACGGCGCAAGCAGACCGACCGAGGCGTAGGTCGGCAGCAGTCCGATCACGAAGGTCGAAAGACCCATGATCGTCAGCGTCACCAGGAACGCGTACTTGCGTCCGATGAGATCGCCGACGCGTCCGAAGACGATCGCGCCGAACGGGCGGACCACGAAGCCGGTCGCGAAGAGCGCCCACGTCTGGATCAGCGCCCACGCCGGCTGGTCCTTCGGGAACATGAGCTGCGACATGATCACGGCCAGGCTGCCGAAGATGTAGAAGTCGTACCACTCGATCATCGTGCCGAGGCCCGAGGCGAAAATGATCCTGCCGATGGGGTAGCCCGATCGCTCGTTCGTCATCCGTGCTCTCCTTTTGCAGCGCAGTATACGAAGGAGGCCCGAATGGCCGACGAAAGCTGTCTCGATCTCATCTTCCGCAACGCCCGCACGCACACTGCGTGGCTCGACAAACCGGTCACCGACGACACGCTGCGGCAGCTTTACGACGCGATGAAGTGGGGACCGACCAGCGCGAACGCGAGTCCGGCGCGCTTCGTCTTCCTGCGCACGGCGCAGGCGAAGGAGCGGCTGCGGCCATCGCTCGCGCCGGGCAATGTCGAGAAGACCATGTCCGCGCCGGTGGTGGTGATCGTTGCCTACGATCTGAAGTTCTACGAGAAGCTGCCGCGCCTTTTTCCGCATAGTCCGTCGATGCGCGATCTCTTCGCGCAGAATCCGCAGCTCGTCGAGATGACGGCACGCCGCAACTCGTCGCTCCAGGGCGCCTACCTGCTCATCGCCGCGCGCGGCGTCGGGCTCGATTGCGGCCCGATGTCAGGCTTCGACAATGCGAAATTGGACATGGAGTTCTTCGACGCCGGCCGCGAATGCGAGAGTTGCGATCAGGAGTTCTTCCCCGAGGGCCACGTCAAATCCAACTTCCTCATCAACCTCGGCTACGGCGATCCCTCGAAACTCTTTCCACGCAACCCGCGGCTGACGTTCGAGGAGGCGTGTACGTTGTTGTGAGTTGCACAGAAGGAATTCCGGACCTAAGTTCCTTCGATCGTGACCAATTTTGCCGGACCTGCCCAGCGCGGAACCTCCGCGCCCGGATGCGGCGCCCTCGCCTGCGAGGCCACCCAAACCGTGCCTCAAATGTAAGAGCGAGACCGGCGGGGAAGCAAAGTGTCCGGTCTGCGGGGCTCTGCAGCCGAACGCCAAACCCTGCCGCATCTGCCGAGAGTTGATCAATTTCGATTCGAAGTACTGCAACACCTGCAAGTCGTATCAGGGCCTGTTTCGCTACGTTTCCCTCTCGCAGACAATGGTGGCGCTTCTGGCGGCAGTCCTCTCTCTCCTCCTGGCGCTCATACCTCAAGTGGACAACTTCCTGCGCCGCGAGTCGAACACCTCCTTCACCGTCGTCGGCGCCGATAGCGACGCGATCTACGTGCGGGTCATGAACTCGGGACGGAAGCCGTCCATCATTCGCAACTGCTCGCTGGCCATCGCCGGAGTCAAAGATTCGATAACGCTCGATCTTCTGAATAAAGACACGCATGACGCGAAGAACGTCATCGGTCCGGCATCGGAGGCGACGGTCGGCCTGACCGCCACCGGAACAAGCAGCATTCCCTTGGACACGACGCTCGTGACCCTGGAGATGAACATTGACGAGTCGTCAGGCGCACGCGTGAAACGCGAACAATTTCCCGCGAAACGGATCCGTGAGTTCTTCCTGGGAAAGAAGCCGTCTGAAACGTTTTAGCCGTTGCGATCACTTACCAGATATGCGGATTCTTTCCACCGTAATTCTCCTGCTGCTTTCCGCCATACCTCTACTGGCACAGCCGTTCACAACCAGCAGTGTCGACGTCGTCCTGGAAGGATGCGGGACCGCGCCCGACGTGATTACCGTCGTTCCGAGTAACGACGAAGGAAGAACCTTCGAGGTAAAGCGTATCGATTTGAATCGCTGGCGCGCCGATCTGTCTCCCAAAAAGTTCGACGCCCGAGGCGCGATCGCAAGTCTGCGCCTTGGCGGTGCCCGCACCGATTGCGCAACCTCGCGCGAGATGCGCGACCCTCGCAATCCCGACCGCTGGATCGCCGTGTTCAGGTTTCACTGTCCGCAACAACGCATCTGGCGCGAATTGACGGTCGAGACGAAGCCGGCGGTCAAACTGATTTACGCTCGCGAACTCGAAGGCTCTCAGTGCGGCGCTGATACGCGCATGGAAGGAGACTCCGGGATCACGACCCTCCACGATGTGGCCTACGAGCGCGAGTCGATTTTCGTGAACCTAGGCGACAAACCTCCCAAGCTGCGGACTGCCTACTCAATGGCCATCCTGCGCGGCGCGTTCGGAAAGCACGCACTCGAGCACGCACCGCTCACCGTCAAACGCACCGAAGTAATCGATGATCTTGCTCTGCGACAAGCCAACAGTGGCCGCGCCCCGCCAACAGCATCGGCAAATGCGCGCACGCTGCTCGCGCTCGATCTCCCACAGTTCGACCGGCTGACGCTGAGAGTGAAATGATGCGCCGGCTTTTCTATGTCGCCGCATTCCTCGTCGCCGTGAGCGCATCCGCGCAGACTGAAATCTTCGATGCCGACGATTTCGTCGATCCGCGCGAACTGGCCGGCCGCGCGCTATTCATTTCTCGTGCATCAATCGGTGCCGCGGCTGGATACGGCGATCAATACCGCCCGCTGCACCAGACCATGGGCTTCCTGCACATCTCGAATACGTTCTACTGGCACGGACTGCAGGCAACGTACAAACACACGGAGATCCGGGGAAGTGACGATTGGTCGGCGCGTAATCAGCCGCAGCCGGTCGTTCCGATCGTGCCTCCGCCGCCGCCACCTGTTCCGATCGGAAGCCTACCCGGTCTCCGGCCAGTGAGCCGCGCGGAGTTCCACGGCTTCGGGACATCGAACGACACTGATGAGGCGCCTCCACCCGCGCCGAAAGACTCGCTGCAATTTGCCTGGTATCACGCGTTCGGTCCCTCGGCTCCCATGCTCCGCTACCGATTGACGTGGGGCCGCCAGCACGTGGAGCCTCCGGTTGGACTGAAGAACGCCGAGGACGAGGACTACTTCTACCGCGTCGAAGTACAGACAATGATTCGTCTCGGCGGCAAAAGCATCTTCGGCGACGTCAACGTCAGCACGATCACGCAGCGCGGCACTACCGCGAACCGGCCATTCACTCCCGTAACGTCGCAACAGCGCGCGCATACCTACTCCGCACATCTGCCCCTGTTGCGCGTTGGACGCGCGCTCGTCGTTCCCACCATGACCGTTGGTCACGTCACCGGAGGATCCGCGATCAATGTCGCCAATCCGAGCGTCGACTTTGTCTGGTCGCGCGGAGGCGACGTCAACTTCCACGTCACCTACAGCCCATTCCTGCGGAGCGTCGGCAACGGATGGACGGCACGAAATCAGATCGCGCTGTCCGCTGACCGCGTCATCTACGCGAAGCTCTTCGGCACTAGGCGTTGACCACGTTGCGGTCCAACCCCACGCTCACCTGAGGATGCTCGATGCCCGGCAGAGTCACGGTGAAGCGGGCGCCTTTGCCGAGGCCTTCGGATTCGGCGCGGATGTCGCCGTGGTGGAGGTCGATGATGTGGCGGGCGATCGCCAGTCCCAATCCGAGGCCGCTGCGTTTGGCGGAGGCGTCGGCCTGGCGGAGGCGTTCGAAAACGTGCGGGAGGAACGACGGCTCGATCCCTTCGCCTTCGTCGTGGACGCTGATCTGCAGCTTGTGATCGACGCGTTCGAGACGGAGATCGACCTGCTTGCCGGGCGGCGTGAACTTGATCGCGTTGGAGAGGATGTTGCCGATGACCTGCTGCAGCCGCGTGGCGTCGGCATCGACGACGTCGTCGGGCGGACGAACCACGTCAGACGTCAGCCGCACGCCGCGCTCGGCGGCATCGGGGCGCGCGTTCGAGACTGCGGCGTCGACGATGTCGGAGAGATGCGTCGGCCGCAGCTCCACCTGGAACTTGCCGAGGATGATGCGGGAGACATCGAGCATGTCGTCGATCAGGCGCTTCTGCAGTTGCGCGCTGTTCTCGATCATGTGCAGCGCCTCGCGCAGCTCTTCCGGCGAGTAATCGCCGGAGCGGAGGAACTGCACCCAGCCGAGGATCGATGTCATCGGCGTGCGCAGCTCGTGGGAGAGCGTGGCCAGGAAGTTGTCCTTGGCCCGATTCTGCGACTCGGCTTCGCGATACCGCCGCTCGTTTTCGGCAGCCAGCGCGGCCGCGCGTTTTTCGCTGACGTCGCGGAACGTGATCACCGAACCGATCGTGCGGCCTTCCTCGTCGTGCATCGGTGATGCGCAGAACTCGACCGGAAAACTCGCACCGTCGTCGCGGAAGAACGTGTCGCCCATCTCGTCGCGCACGCGGTCGCCGTGCAGCGCGATGTTGAGCGAGCAGTGGCGGATGTCGCATGTGGCAACGCCGGGAAATGACGGATGGAGCAGCGGATGAACTTCGTGGCTGATGACGTCCGAAACATTGCGGCCGATCATCCGCGCCGCCGCCGGATTGACGAAGGTCGCTTCGCCCGCGAGGTTCACGCCGAAGACGCCCTCCACCGCGGCGTTCAGGATCAGCTCATTCTGCCGGCTGAGTCGCGCCAGCTCCTGCGCCTGGCGTGTAATCGCCTGCGTTTTCCGGAACAGCTCGACGAAGACGTTGACTTTGTAGCGGAGGATCTCCGGCTGGTACGGCTTGAAGATGTAATCGACCGCGCCGAGCTCGTAGCCGCGGAACACATGCGTCTCGCTGCGGCTGAGCGCCGTCAGGAAAATGATCGGCGTGCCGCGCGATTTGTCGCGCTCGCGGATCAGGCTGGCGGTCTCGAAACCGTCGAGGTCGGGCATCTGAACGTCGAGAAGAATGACGGCGAACTCGCGGTCGAGCAACGCCCGTAGCGCGCCGCGGCCCGACTCCGCGCGCACCAGATTCAGATCCATGTCGTCCAGGATCGACTCGAGTGCCAGCAGATTGCTGGTCTGGTCGTCGACCAGAAGGATGTTCACCTTCTCTTCGGCGATAGCGGTCATGAATGGCTCACTGTGGATTGGCAGACCTCGGTCAGGAACGGCGCGATGTCCTCCAGACGCAAGATTCGATCCACCTGCACAGCCTGGATCGTTGCGCGCGGCATCGTCGGCGCTTCGGCCTGTTCCGGGTCCTGCGCGATGACGATTCCGCCGCGCGCTTTGATCCGGGCCGCGCCGCGCGAGCCGTCGTCATTCGCGCCGGTGAGGACGATGGCAACGACGCGATCCTTGTACGCATCCGCCGCCGATTCGAAGAGCACGTCGATCGACGGCCGCGAATGGCGCACGGCCTCATCGACCGAAAGGCTCAGCTCTCCGCGGCCACCGTTCCGCTCGATCAGGAGGTGATAGTCAGCCGGTGCGAGATACACGTGACCTGGCTGAATCCACTGTTTGTCCTCGGCATCGACGACTTTCAAGTCCGTCTGCCGCCGGAAATACGCGGGCAACCCTTCGTTCGATTTCTTGTGGCGATGCTGTGCGACCGCAATCGGCACGCAGAACTCGCGAGACAGATTGCTGAGGATGATTTGCAGCGCGTTCATGCCGCCGAGGGAGCAGCCGATCACGATCAGCTCGGGGCTGCGATCGATCGGCTTCTCAACGACGCGGTCGCGCCGCTCCGTGACCGGAGACCAATTGCGCCGGCGCTCCATCGTCGTCACCGGATCCTCCGATACAGCCTCTCCTCGGCGTCGATCTCGTCGTAGTTCTCAGAGACGTT
Organism: Thermoanaerobaculia bacterium; assembly: GCA_049586115.1. GTDB lineage: Bacteria > Acidobacteriota > Thermoanaerobaculia > Gp7-AA8 > Gp7-AA8 > JADGNZ01. The sequence goes on from JBAVBF010000450.1 coordinate 10,474, forward strand.
CGTGTAGCGGATCGTCTCCTTCTTGCCGAGTCCGAGGATGCCGAACATCTCCATGCTGTTGAGAAAAAGATCCTGCACGCGCTCCTGCAGCCGGTTGTTGAAGTAGATCAGGACGTTGCGGCAGAAGATGACGTTGAAGTGATTGAACGACGCATCGGTGACGAGATTGTGCTGCGCGAAAACGACGTTCTCCCGCAGCGACGGACGGAACATCGCGTAGTCGTAGCGCGCCGTGTAGTAGCCGGAAAACGTTCCGTTGCCGCCGGCAGCGATGTAG
>JBAVBF010000451.1:0-12313 GCA_049586115.1 Thermoanaerobaculia bacterium
GCTGCGGTCGAGGCGTTCGCGGCGCGATGCGATGCGCCGCGGCAAGAGTCCGAGGCGGTCGGAGGAAGCGAGATGGCGCAGCTCGTGGCGGTAGTTGCGGACGCGCGATTCGACGACGTGCCGCACGCGCCGCGTCATGTGGTCGATCTGCGTGCAGATCTCGCTCTTGGCGCGGATCACGATTTCGGCGGCGGCGGACGGCGTCGGCGCGCGCAGATCGGCCACGAAGTCGCAGATGGTGAAGTCGGTCTCGTGGCCGATGGCGGAGATCGTCGGAATCGAACAAGCGGCGACGGCGCGCGCGACTGACTCCTCGTTGAACGCCCAGAGATCTTCGAGCGATCCTCCGCCGCGGCAGATCAGCACGACGTCGTGCAACTGCCAGCGCGAGAGGTGGCGGATGGCGATGGTGATCTCGCGCGCGGCGTCGCGGCCTTGCACGCGCACCGGGTAAATCTGAACGCTCAGTCCCTGAAAACGGCGTCCGAGGACGTTGAGGACGTCGCGGATCGCGGCGCCGGTCGGGCTGGTGACGATGGCGATGCGCTGCGGCAGCATCGGAATCGGTTTCTTGCGGGCGGGATCGAAGAGGCCTTCGTCGGCGAGCTGTTTTTTGAGTTGCTCGAACGCCAGTTGCAGCGCGCCGAGGCCTGCCGGCTCGACGGCGACAGCGTTGAGCTGGAACTCGCCCTTCTGCTCGTAGAGCGTCAAGCGGCCGCGGACGATGAGCTGCAATCCATTTTCGATGCGGAAGCGGAGGAAGCGCGAGTTCGTGGCGAACAGCACGACGCGCATCTGCGCGCGCGAATCCTTGATCGAAAAATAAATATGACCGGCGGCGGATCGGACCACGTTGGTCGCTTCGCCTTCGACGCTTATGTCGTTGTAACGAAAGAGATCAACGTTGATTTGACGGATGAGCTCACTTACTTTCCAGACGCGCTCGGCCATGGAAGCCATGTTATTGAAATCAATTCAGGCAAGCTAGTTGCTCTTCCGTTCGATGCCGCAAGGCATTGACAGCTGCCGCTCGAAGGCAGCAAGGAGCAGGAAAATGAGAACAGAATCGATTCTAAAAAAGGCAGTTGCCGGCCTGGGGTCGGCGGCGCTCGTGATCGCGATGAGCGCGTGTGCACACCACGATGTAGCGACGGATCAGGGGTACGGGCAGATCCGCACCGAGGCGCCGGCAACGGCGGATAACGGCGGAGCGACGGTTGCCACCGTCAACGCACCGGCGAATGCGGAAGGCGTCGGCACGTCATCCACGCCGGCGGTGATCTCAGGCCCGGCGGCGGTTGACAACAGCGGCCGCGCCTACACCAGCAGCGCCGTCGGCGGCACCGGCAACGGCTCCGGCATCGGCACCAACACGAACGTAAATCTCATCCCGAAGAAGAGCAGTTCTGAGGTGACGATCACGCAGTCGCCGGCCACCGTCGATACGACCGCCAGCACGACGACGACGGAGACGACCGTGATCACCCCCGCGCCCACTCCGGTGATCGTCGAAACGCCGGCACCGGCTCCGACGCCCGTGATTGTCGAGACTCCCGTTCCGGCTCCGACGCCGGTCATCGTCGAGACTCCTGCTCCGATGAGCTCGAGCACGACCGAGACGCAGACGATGACCACCGACAACACGACGACCACCACCGACACGGACACGGCGAAGACGACCACGAAGCATCATCACCGCCGCATGCACAAAGACTAGTTCGCTGGTCGTAACGCAGTACGGCAGGGCGCGGGCGACCGCGCCCTTTTCGTTGTTGGGGTTCAAACGCGTGAATCACTTTTTCTTTGTAACCGCTGGTGGCGCGAGCGGCTTGATCAGCGTTTCCATCCAATCCGCCTTGCCGGTCGTCCGTTCCAGATGCGGATAGCGTTCGCCGCCGTGATAGTCGATCGATACGGTGGTGAAGAACTCGCCGTTCTGCACGATGAGCGTCATCGGCGTCGTCGCGCTGCTGGACGCTTTCAACGCGTCGCGCAGACGCGCCGTGCTGTAGGCGCGGCCGTTGACGGCGACGATGCGCGCGCCCGGCGCGAGGCCGGCGCGGGCGGCGATCGATTCCGGCACCACGTCGCCGATCGAACCGTTGTCGCGGATGTTGAAGCCGAGGGAGGCGTTGAGGTCGGCGCCTTTGGAGCGGCCTTCCTGATATTGCAGCGCCGTATTCGGCTTGTCGTTGTAGATGAGATGCCAGCCAGACTGTTCGATGCCGCCGAGCGGAGGCGTCGCGGACATCGACGTCAGGCGCTGGTTTAGAAATCCACGCCAGTCGTACGGCGTCACCGCATTGAGCGCATTGACGATGTCGTCGAACGTGTATGGCTTCAGATCGGGATGCCCGCTCGCGCCGCCGTAGAACGAGCGCGTGAAATCGTCGAGCGACTTCTTGCCGCCGGTCTGCGCGCGGATGGTCATGTCCGCATCGAGCCACAGCAGCTCGCCCTCGGGGTAGTAGTCGACGCTGCGGCGCCAGTTCGTCGATGCGCCAGGCGCGTCGTACAGGAGTTGTGCGGCGACGGCGGTGTCGAGCAGCGGACGCCATGTGCGTCCTACGTGCTGCGTCATGTTCGCGGCGATCTCCGCGAGGTTCTCGCGATAGTCGTCCGCGCTCAGGATGCCGCTGCGTACCGGAAGCAGATCGCCGAGGTATTCGGTGAGCCCTTCGTAGACCCAGAGAAGCTCGCCGGTCATCGGCTTGTCGTAGTTGTTCGTGGCCAGACCGGCCGGACGGCGGTACTTACCGTTCCACGAATGCACGAACTCGTGCGCCATCAGGCCCGAGACCCACTTGCGGCTGATGTCTTCGCGCAACGTCGATTCCTCGACGCGATCGTCGCTCGACTCGTGATGCTCGAGACCAAAGTGCGCGACGTTGTCGCTGAGCGTGAGCAGCCAGTCGTAGTGGCGATAGTGGTTCGCGCCGAAGACGGCCGTGGTCTCGTCGACGAGTCTTCCGTACTGCGTCGCGAAATCGTCCGGCGTCACCGTGGCCTCAGCGCTATCCGACAGCAGGTTCAACGTGTGCCGCAGCGGCGAGTGACTGACGAGATCGATCTTGCGCAGCACCTGCCCGATCTCGACCGGCGAATCGACGACCGTGGTCAGCGTGGCCGGCTCGAAGTGAATCTCGTCGCCATTGCGTCCGCGCGTTTCCAGCGCGGTCGCGTACAGCCAGCCGGCCGGAATGCGTAGCGACGCATCGACCTGAATCGAATCGCTGGCCACGCCGCGCGGATAAAGCAGGACCGTGTTCCAGCTCAGCAGCGCAAGCCGAGGAGTGGTCGATGCGCCGGCGGTGAAGTTTGCGCCCGGAGCGGGCGCGAGGAAGTCGAGATCGACGTCGAGCGACGTCGCACCGGCGGGGACGTCGACGTTGAACGCGAACATCTCCACCGGATCGCGCAGCCAGATCACCCGCTGGCCATTCGCGGTGATGCGCAGACCGGCCAGACCGTTGATCGGACCGGTCGGTCCATGCTCCCCCGGAATCCATTTCGGATAGAACAGCGTCATCGGCCCGGGAGCGGCCGGAATGTTCAGATGCGCGCGGTAGACGTTCGAAGCGACATTCGTCGCATCGACGCGCAACGTGATCGGTGCGGCAGACAGCGCGACGACCGTGAAGAGCAGTGCCAGAATGAATGCAAATCGCTTCATCGAAATCTCCTAAGAACGCGGATCGTAGACCAACATCGGTAAACTCTGCCTCCCATGCCGATTCGCACCCTTCTCCTTTTTGGCGGCCGCAGCGCCGAGCACGAGGTGTCGATCCTCTCCGCGCGTTCGGTGGCCAAGTCGCCTCCGAAGGAACGGATCGAGATCGTGCCGATGTGCATCGCGCGCGATGGCCGTTTCGTGACGCCGGAGCGGAGCGCGAAGATTCTCAATGTCAATGAAACCAGCCACGCCGGCGACGCCGATTTTTCGATGGAGTCGTGGGTGCGCACCGCGAACATCGACTGCGTTTTTCCGCTAATCCACGGCACCGGCGGCGAAGACGGCACGCTGCAGGGCTACCTCGAGCTCCTCGGCCTCCCCTACACCGGCAGCGGCGTTACGGCCTCGGCCATCGGCATGGACAAGGGCCACATGAAGCACGCCTTCGCCGCCGCGAAACTGCCGCTCGTCGAATTCGTTCAGGTACATGAGCACGACTGGCACAACGAGCGCGAACGGATTCTGCGCGCGGTCAACAACGCGCTGCGCCTGCCGTACTTTGTGAAGCCGGCCAATGGCGGATCGTCCGTAGGCGTGACGAAAGTGAAGAACGATCAGGACCTCGGCGCCGCGATCGAGAAGGCGTTCCGTTTCGATGAGAAAGCGCTCGTCGAACGCGGCATCGATGCCCGCGAGATCGAAGTCGCGGTCCTCGGCAATGACGATCCGCAGGCCAGCGTCCCGGGCGAGATCATCGCCGGTCGCGAGTTCTACGATTACGAGGACAAGTACGTCGACGACAAGACGCAGCTGGTGATCCCGGCGACGCTGCCGAAGGAAAAGATCGAGGAGTTCCGCCGTCTCGCCATCGCCGCGTTCAAAGCGATCGGAGCGTCGGGATTTGCGCGCGTCGATTTTTTCCTGGAGCGCGGCAAGAACCGGCTCTACCTCAACGAGATCAACACCATCCCCGGTTTCACGAACATCTCGATGTACCCGAAGCTGTGGGAAGCGACGGAGCTGAAGTACCCGCGCCTGATCGAGCGAATCATCGAGCTCGGGATCGAGCGTTCGCGCGCACGCGCCGCGCGGCAGGATGGTGCGATGAAGTGGTTCGATGAGGTGAAGAGGATCGTGTGATCCTGATGTGGCCCTTCCGAATAACGCTCTCCAAACTCCGCCCCTTCAACGCGGCCACGATCACGCGCACGACCATTGTCGTGGCGCTCTTTACCGCGTTTCTGTACGGCGACTTAGCCCTCTTCCGCCGGCTCTTCGCGGCCATGGCCAAAGTCGAGGAGGCCACGCCGTTCTTCGCGCTCGGACTGCTGCGCAACCTGCTCGCACTCGTCTTTCTCGCGGCGGTGGTGATGCTCTTCTCGTCCGCGATGACCGCCGCCCTCGGCGCGTTTTTCAGTGATCTTGATCTCGACATCTTCCACGCCGCACCGCTGTCGAAAACGCGCATCGTCGTGAGCCGGTGGGCGAAGACGTTCGCGCAGAGCGCCACGATGGTCTACCTCTTCATCGCGCCGATGTTCGTCGCCTTCGCGCAGCGCTATCACACGCCGATGCGGTTCTATCCGATCGCGCTGATCAATCTCGCGTTGCTGCTGGTCATCCCCGTCACGCTCGGCGCGCTCGTCATCGTCGCGCTGGTGCGCTTCTTTCCGATCCAGCGCGTCAGCCAGATCGTGGCCACGATCGCCATCATCGTGCTGACCGTGGCCGTGCTCGCGTTTCGCATGTCGCGGCCAGAGCGGCTCTTCGCCAGCATCAATACCGATGACGTCACGCGCGTCCTCCGCTCGGTCGAGCTGCCCTCGCTCGATCGCTATCCCGGAACCGCGCTGGCCGATTCGATGGTGGCGATGGCGGACGGCCGTCCCGCGAGCGCGTTGCCGCCGAAGATCGCCGTGACCGCGTTCGCACTCTTCGGTGCGTTCCTGCTCATCGCGCGGCGAATCTACTTTCCCGCATTCGTCCGCGCCCGCGAAAGCATGGCGCCGTCCGCACTCGGCGCGGCCGGTCTGACGAATATCGTCGACCGCCTGCTGACGCCGTTCTCGCCGCCGACGCGCGCCATGATCGGCAAGGAAGTGCGAACCCTCACGCGCGACGTCGCGCAGTGGTCGCAGCTTTTTCTCTTCATCGCGCTGCTTTTCCTCTATCTCTACAACATCCGCATGCTGCCGCTCGGCGGCGACGCACGCGCCACCATCGTCGCGTACGCGAACCTCGGCATGGCCGGGTTCGTCGTCGCAGCGATCTGCCTCCGCTTCGCGTATCCGTCGATCTCGTCGGAAGGGAAAGCGTTCTGGATTCTGCAAAGCGCGCCCGTCTCGTACCGGCGATTGCTGATCGTGAAAGTGCTCGTCTACGGCGCGCCGCTGACAGTCCTCTCGATCGTGCTGACGACGTTCGCAAACGTCCTGCTCGACGCCAACCGCGTGGTCTGGACGTTCACGCTCATCGGAGCCTCCATGTTGGGTGTGACGCTGGTCAGCCTGGGCGTCGGACTCGGTGCGCTCGCGCCCGATTTCAACGCCGAGAATCCGCTGCAGGTCGGGCTCTCGCTGGGCGGCTTCGCCTACATGGGCGCGGCGCTCGCGTACGTCGGCGGGATCATGATGCTGATGACGAAGCCGGTGACGCGCTACTTCTTTTCGCGTTTTTTCGGACTCGAACACGAAGCGTTGGCCACCGATCTCATCCCGCTCGTGACTGCGGTCACACTCTCGATCGCGCTTTGCGTGTTCCCTCTCGTCGCCGCGGAAAAACGTTTATCCGCGCTTTCCGAAAGCCGCTAGAATTCGCGGCGAACCACAAACTCGATAACTGACAGGAGAAGCAATGAGCGACATTCCGTCCTACACGCCGCCGCCCCCGCCTCCGCCCGGTGGAAGTTACACGCCGCCTCCGCCTCCTCCGCCCGGCGGTCCGGCGGCGAGCAGCGACCGCACCATCATGCTCGTGCTGTCGTACCTCGGCATCCTCGCTCTGATCCCGCTGCTGGTGAAGAAGGATGACAAAGAAGTTCAGTGGCACGCCAAGAATGGCCTCGGTCTGACCGTGGCCTGGATTCTTCTCTGGATCGTCATCGCCATCGTCGAACACTTCATGCCCGGGATCGTCAGTTGCGGCATCGCGGTCGTTCACTGCGTCCTCGCACTCGGATTCCTGGCGGTCATCATCATGGCCATCATGAAAGCGCTCAAGGGTGGCCGGATGCGCTTCCCCGTCATCAGCGACTTCGCTGATACCCACTAAAGGAGACAACGATGGATACGCCTGGCGGTTCCTACACTCCACCTCCACCGCCGCCCCCGACGGGCGGTACGCCTGCTGCTCCGGGCGGCGATCTCGTTTACCCGCAGCAGCCGCCGAAAGATCCGGTGCTGATCGCCGTGCTGAATCTCGTCGTGGCCGGCTGTCTCGGCTACTTCATGATCGGCCAGAAGATGAAAGGCATCGTCGCCGTCATCGCCTGGGTCCTCGGACTTTTCTTCACGTGCGGCACCGTCTCGGGACTGGTATCGATCGTGGCCGCGATCGACGGTTATCTGCAGGCGATGCAGCTCAAGGCCAATGTGCCGGTCGCACAGTGGACCTTCTTCAACGACCACCGCTGATTTCGACTTTGCGTCAGACGCAAAAGGCGCCGCGAAATGCGGCGCCTTTTTCTTTTCATTCGAAAAAAACTCTGTATCATCCTTCCCTCAAGAACAAGTGCCCGAAAACGCCATCGCAGTCGCCCTGATTCTTCCGGACCTCAGTCGCAGCGTCGCCGAAGAACACCTCTCCGAGCTTGAAAAACTGATCGAGACTGCCGGCGGCGCCGTCGTCGAGCGCGTCTTTGCCAAACGGCCGCGTCCCGATCCCGCCACGTACGTCGGCAGCGGAAAAGCGGAGCAGCTCAAGTCTCTCGCTGCAAACAGCGGCGCGAAATTGATCGTCTTCGACGACGACCTCTCGCCGGCGCAGGCGCGCAACCTCGAGAAGATCACCGAGGTCAAGGTGATCGATCGCAGTGGACTGATTCTGGATATTTTCGCCGGCCGCGCGCGCAGCCGCGAAGCGCGAACGCAGGTCGAACTGGCGCAGCTCGAATACATGCTGCCGCGTCTGACGCGGGCCTGGACGCACCTCGAGCGGCAGGCGGGCGGTATCGGAACGCGCGGCGTCGGCGAGACGCAGCTCGAGCTCGACCGCCGCATCATCCGCAACCGCATCGCGCGATTGAAAGAGGAGCTGACCAAGATCGAGCGGATCCGCGAGACGCAACGCAAATCGCGCAACGCCGCCTACACCGTCGCGCTGGTCGGCTACACGAATGCCGGCAAGTCGACGCTGTTCAATCGCCTTACCAGCGGTTCGGCCGAAGCGGCCGACAAACTCTTCGCCACGCTCGACGCCAAATCATCGAAGGCGGTCTTCGAAATGCCGCGCGAAACGGTCATCATCGACACCGTCGGTTTCATCCGCAAACTTCCGCACGATCTCGTAGCCTCGTTCCGTTCGACGATGGAGGAAGCCGTCGCCGCCGATCTGGTGCTGCACGTGATCGACTCCAGCCATCCGCAATTTGAAGATCAGCGCGCGGTCGGCGAAGACGTCCTGCGCGACCTCGGCGTACAACTGGATCGGGTGGTCGAGGTCTACAACAAGGCCGACCGCACCGATGCCTTCGAGCTGCGGCGCAAAAACGCGGCGAGCGTTTCCGCGCTCACCGGCCGCAACATCGATCGGCTCATCGACATCATCCGCGACCGCGAGCTGGAGAACGGCGAAGTGCTCCATCTCGAGATTCCGCACAACGACGCGCGCGTCATCGCCCGGCTTCACGAGCTCGCCGAAGTCTACGAACAGCGCGTCACCGATGCCGCCATGCTCATCACCGCGTGGATTCCGCGCGATGCGCTTCATCACTTCGAAGCCTACGCGGCAGAAAGTTTGCTAAAGCCCGCCAAGGTGAGCTGAACGTCATGAACCTTTCCTACCGCCCCGGGCCGTCTCTCATCCGGCTCCGAAAAATCCCAAGTCATCGACGAAAAGGATGTGTGCCATGAGCTCTCTTTCGATTTCCGAAGAGCCATCACCACTCTCCCCGCCTCAACTCCGCCCCAGCCATCTTCAAACGTACCTTTCCAATCGCGCGCGGCTCTATCCCGGCGTCACCGGCGAGCAGTGGAACGATTGGAAGTGGCAGCAGAAAAATCGAGTCACCACGCTGGCGGAGCTCTCCGCGCTCTTCCCGTTCGATGACGTGACTACCGCGCGGCTCGGCGACATCTTCGAGCTCTATCGCACCGCCATCACGCCGTACTACCTCTGTCTCATCGACTTCGACAATCCCAACGATCCGCTGCGCCTGCAGGCCGTTCCCACGGTCGAAGAACTGCTCAATCCCGGCGAGCTGACCTGGGATCCGCTGAACGAAGAAGGCGATTCGCCCGTCACCGGCATCGTCCATCGCTATCCCGACCGCTGCCTCTTCCTCGTCACGTCGTATTGCCCGCTCTATTGCCGCTACTGCACGCGCAAACGGAAGTGGGTCGACGAAGACGGGACGACCGGCCAGCGCAGCATCGAAACGATGATTCAGTACGTCGCCGAGCATCCCGAGATCCGCGACGTCATCGTCTCCGGCGGCGATCCGCTTTCGCTCTCGCTCACGTATCTCGAGAAAATCCTGGCCGGACTGCGCGCCATCCCGCACGTCGAGATCATCCGCTTCGGCTCGCGCGTTCCGGTCTTTCTGCCGCAACGCATCGACGAAGAAATGTGCGCGATGCTGGAGAAGTACCACCCGGTCTGGATCAACACGCACTTCAATCATCCGAACGAGATCACGCCCGAATCGGCGGTGGCCTGCGATCGTCTGCTGCGCGCCGGCATCCCTGTCAACAACCAGGCCGTGCTGCTGCGCGGCGTCAACGATTGCCCGTACACGATGCGCGATCTCGTGCAGGGGCTGATGAAGATTCGCGTCCGTCCGTACTACCTCTATCTCTGCGACCAGGTCATGGGCGCCGAGCATTTCCGCACCTCGGTCGGCGAAGGGATCGAGATCATCGAGTTCCTGCGCGGCCACACCTCGGGGCTGGCGGTCCCGCAGTTCGTGATGGACGCGCCCGGCGGCGGCGGCAAGATCCCGCTGATGCCGAACTACCTCCTCGGCCAGTACGGCGACTCGGTGGTCTACCGCAATTTCGAAGGCGTGATCGGCCGCTACGACGACGTACCGTCCGCATCGCACGAATGCGATCGTTGCAGCGATCGCGAACACATCGACGAGCGCGGCGTGGCCAAGCTCCTGAATCGAACGGCCGACCGCTTCGAGCCGCAGCCGATTCGCGACATTCCGCGCGGAGTGAACATCAAGAAGAGGAAGGGGAGTGGGGAGTAGGGGGTCGGGAGTGGCAGAACCAATCCCCCAAATCCAGCCAGCGCGTTCTCCGACTCCCCATACCCGACTCCCACTTCATGCGTATCGGCCTGACCTTCAACCTTAAGCCTGCCGGCACAGAAGGCGATGAATTCGAAGAGTTCGATTCGCTGGAGACGATCGAGGCGCTCGAATCCGCCATCCGCGCTGCCGCCCACGAGCCAATCCGCCTCGGCTGGGGATTGGAAATGCTCGAAGCGCTCGCCCGCGAACGCGTAGACGGCGTCTTCAACATTGCCGAAGGGGTGGGCGGACGCGGGCGGGAATCGCAGGTGCCGGCAGTGCTGGAGATGCTCGCGATTCCATGCACTGGTTCCGACGCGCTGGCGATCGCGCTGACGCTCGACAAGGCGCTGGCGAAGATCGTGGCGAAGAGCGCGGGGGTCGCGACCGCGCCGTGGTTTGTAGCCGGCGTGCCGAGCCTCTTGTCTGTGCCTGCGCAAGATGCAGCGCCTGACATTGTCTTCCCCGTCTTCGCCAAACCCGCTGCCGAAGGTTCATCGATGGGCATCACCGATCGCTCGCTCTGCCGCGATCGAGAAGAACTCGACGCCGCAGTCGATCGGCTCTCGAACTACGGCCCGGTGCTCGTCGAAGAGTTCCTCTCCGGCGACGAATTCACAGTCGGCATCATCGGCGGCGAAGTCCTCGGCGTGATGCAGGTGCTCCCGCGCGGCGAGGACAAAGACTTCATCTACTCGCTCGACGTCAAACGCGACTACCTCAACCGCGTCGACTACCGCCTCGCCGACGCGCCGGACGTGGCCGAGGTCGCGCTGCAGGTCTGGCGCGCGTTCGGACTTCGCGACGTCGCGCGCATCGACGTCCGCCGCGATCGGAACGGCGTCGCCAATTTTGTCGAGGTCAATCCGTTGCCGGGCGTTCATCCGATCAACAGCGACCTCGTCATCCTGGCGCGCCTCGCCGGAATCTCGCACGCGGATCTCATCGGACGAATCATCGACGTGGCGATCAAACGGTGGGCCGCATGAAGATCGCCGTCGCGTACAACGACGACCTCCATCTCAAGCCGCACCTCAACGAGACGGAAAAACTCGGCGAGGCGGAAGTGATCGACACCGCGCGCGAAATCGCGGAAGTGCTCGATGCGCAACTCGTCGCCGTGAAAGACGACATCGCCGCGTCGCTTCTGGAACTCCGAAACTACGACGTCGTCATGAACCTCTGCGAAGGCGTCCTCGGCCATCCCGATCGGGAAAAGAATTTCGCGCTCGGGCTGGACATGCTCGGCATCGCGCACACCTCCTGCGAACCGATCGCCCTCGGCATCTGCACCGACAAGAAGCTCGTGAAGCGCATCCTTCTCGCCAGCGGAATCCCCACGCCGCGGTTCTGGCACAGCGAAGAGGGCGGGACGTGGATCGTGAAACCGTCGCGCGAAGATGCCGGCATCGGTATCGACGCGGCGGCCGTCGTTTCGTCGGCCGCGGAAATCGAAGCGCGCGCGAAATACGTCGAAGACACCTATCGCCAGCCGGCGTTGGTCGAGGAGTTCATCGACGGACACGAGCTCAATCAGGCCATCTACTTCTCAACGGCTGGCCCGGTCGTTCTGCCGCCTGGCGAGATCGTGTTCGACGACGGTCTCGCGAGCAACGAACGCGTCGTCGGCTGGAAAGCGAAGTGGGCGAGCGGCTCGCGCGAGGACCGCGGTACGCGCAACCGCACGCCCGCGGTGATCGACGACACGTTGCGGCGTGAGATCGCGGACGTCTGTCTTCGCGCCGCGTCCGTTCTCTCGCTTCGCGGCTACGTCCGATTCGATTTGCGGCAATCGCAGGCAGGACGGCTATTCATCATCGACATCAATCCCAACCCCGACATCGGACGCGGCAGCGGCTTCCGCAAAGCCCTCGACGCGGCCGGTATCGCGTTCGCCGATTTTCTGAAGGCGCTTATCATGGCCGCCGCCGCAACCCATCGTCCATGAAAATCCGCCCCGCCGAGGCGCGCGACCGAGAGCGCATTCACGAGATTCTGGTCGCCACCGCTCATTTCACCGAAGAAGAAGTCCTTTGCGCGATGGAGCTCGTCGATCAGGCGAATGACGATCCCGCCAAAGGCGATTACATCGTTCACGTTCTCGAAGAGCCGGACGGCGGCCCCGTTCAGGGCTACGTTTGCCACGGTCCGACGCCGCTCACCGACGGCGTCTTCGATCTGTACTGGAT
>JBAVBF010000452.1:0-3787 GCA_049586115.1 Thermoanaerobaculia bacterium
AAGGGTGAAGAGTGAAAGGTCCACGGCCTTTTTTCACTCTTCACTCTTCACTCTTCACCCTTCACTCTTATTTTTTCACCGCCCCCATCGCCATCAGCTTCTGATTCAGCTCCTTGATGCGCTCCTGGAGCTGGGTGATCTTGGCCTGGGCATCGGCGCGGAGGCGTTCGTTGTCGCCGCGCAGGCGGGTCACCTCTTCGTCGTGCTGTCCGCGGGAAGCGGAGTTCTGATGGAGTTGCTGGCGGAGGAACTCCATGTCGTGCTTGAGATTCTCGATCTCCTCTTCCTTCACCGACACGCGGTGGCGCCAGTGCACTTCCTGCTCTTCGTAGAGCCGCTTGATGTCCATCAGCTCGGTGATCTGTGAGTAATCGGAATTGCTCGGAGCCATGTCTCCCCCCTGGCGGACGCGCTCTTCGATCTGCGGGAAGAGCTTGCGGACTTTCAGCGACAGGTCGTCGGCATCGCTGGAAAGGTTCATCGCGTCCTGATACGAAATCACTTGATGCACGAGCAGCGCGATGAGCGACTGGTTCATCGACTGCATTTTGTAGAGTCCGACCGACGACTCCATCTCCTCGAGGATGTCCTTCGTGTGGCCTTCTTCGATGAGACGGGCGATGCGCGGCGAGTTCTTGAGGATCTCCACAGCCGCGGTGAGCGCGCCGGTGGTGGTCTTGATCAGCTTCAGCGAGATGATGCCGCGCAGCACCAGCGCGAACTGCGAGCGCACCTGTTTGTGCTGATCGGGCGGAAAGGTGTCGATGATGCGATCGATGGTCTGCGCCGCGTTGTTCGTGTGCAGCGTTGAAAAGACCAGGTGTCCTGTCTCCGCCGCGGTCAGCACCGTCTCCACCGTTTCCGAATCGCGCATCTCGCCGACCATGATCACGTCGGGATCCTGGCGCATGGCATTGCGCAGCGCTTCCTTGAAATTCGGCGTATCGGTGCCGACCTCGCGCTGCGAAATGGCCGCGGTCTTGTCGACGAAGAGAAACTCGATCGGATCTTCGATGGTGACGATGTGCAGCGGCTCGTTCTCGCTGATGTGCGAGATCATCGCCGCGAGCGTGGTCGACTTGCCGGAGCCGGTGGGGCCGGTGACGAGCACGAGGCCGTCCGGGATCTGCGTCAGGTCGCGGATCGCGTCCGGGAGATCGAGCGCGTCGATGGTCTGCAGGTTGATCGGGATGCGGCGGAAAACGCCGGCAACGGTTCCGCGCTGCAGGTAGAGGTTGGCGCGGAAACGGGCCACGCCTGGCACACCGTAGCCGAAATCGACCGACTGAAACGTCTCGAACTTTTCTTTCTGTCCGCGGCTCAGCAACGGCAAGAGCATCTTCTCCAGATCGGCCGGCTTGAGCGGATCGCTCTTGATCGGCACCAGCTTCCCTCGTATGCGCAGCAGCGGCGGCCGCATCGGCTTCAGATGGAGATCGGACGCCTGCTGCTTGGCCATGTAGATGAGCAGATCGTTGAGCGTAAAGCTCGACGCCTGCTCGGCAGGAGCCGTAGGTACTTGGACAGTCACGGGCAAATTATATGGAAGAGTGAAGGGTGAAGAGAGAAGAGTGAAAAAAGATGCACGCGCGGTTTACGTCTTCACTCTTCACCCTTCACTCTTTGCTTCATCGCCTCATCACCGAATCGAGAATCATCAGGAATGCCTCCTGCTGACGCGCTTCTGTTTTGTTGATGACGGCGATCGTCTCGCCGATGCGGAAGCGCTCGTGGAGCTCGTCCGCGGAATGCGACGAGGTAACGACGATGCGCTTGGCCGGGACGCCTTTGGCGCGGGCGTAGTCGACGAACTTTTTCCCGTCCATGCCCGGCATTTCCAGGTCGACGATGAGCAGGTCGATCGAGTCGTCGATCTTCGGTAGCGCGTCGTACGGATGCGCATAAGTTTCGACGTGCGCGGTTGCGGCGTACCGCTCGATCATGAAGTTCGACCAGAGATCGCAATACGCGTTCGAGTCGTCGACGATGACGACGCGCTTCGGCTTCAGGTCGGTCATCGCTTCGTCGTTTTCTTCGGCGCGCGAATGTCATAGCGCACCGCGCCGCCGACGATCGTCGTGACCGCCCGGCCGCGCAACGTTTGTCCGATGAACGCCGAGTTCGACGCTTTCGATTGGAACGGCGCCTTGAACGTCACCTCGGCATCGAGATCCAGCAGCGTGACGTCGCCCGGCGTTCCGGCGCGCAAGGTTCCTCCGGGCAGATTGAAGATCCGCGCAGGTCCGCACGACATCAGATCGATGAGGCGGCCCAGGTCGATGACTTCTGCCCGCACGAGATGTTCGTAGCAGATGGGAAACGCGCTCTCCAATCCGATCACGCCGAACGGCGCCAGGTCGAACTCGACATTCTTCTCGTCGAAATGATGCGGCGCGTGATCGGTGGCGATCGCGTCGATCGTTCCGTCGGCGATGCCGGCCAGGAGCGCCTCGCGATGTTCTTTCGACCGCAGCGGCGGATTCATTTTCAGATTCGTCGAGAACGATTGCACGCTGTCGTCGCCGAGGGCGATGTGATGGGGGGTGACTTCGCATGTGACATGGACGCCGGCGGCGCGCGCGTTGCGGACCGACTCGACCGCGCCGGCAGTCGAGACGTGCGCGATGTGCACATGCGCGCCGGTCACGCGCGCCAGGATCACATCGCGCGCCACAAGCGTCTCCTCGGAGGCCGACGGGATACCGCCCATGCCGAGGAGGGTAGAGAAGTAGCCCTCGTGCATCACGCCGCCGTCGGTGAGGTTTGCATCTTCCTCGTGCGCTATGACCGGAATGCCGAGCATCGTGCAGTACTCGAGCGCGCGTCGCATGAGTTGCGCGTTCCAGACCGGCTTGCCATCGTCGCTGACGCCGACGCAACCGGCGGTGTGCAGATCTGCGAGCTCTGCGAGTGCTTCACCCTTCAACCCCTTGCTCACCGCGCCGATCGGATAAACGCGGCAGGCACCGTTACGCCGCGACTCGGCAATGATCATCTCCGTGACCGCACGTTCGTCGTTCGGCGGCAGCGTGTTCGCCATCGCGCAAACGGCCGTGTATCCGCCGGCCACCGCCGCGCGCGTCCCGGTGGCGATCGTCTCCTTGTGCTCCTGCCCCGGCTCACGAAGATGCGTGTGAAGGTCGATGAGTCCCGGAACGGCGATGAGGCCCGTCGCATCGATTGTTTCGACGTCCGCTTTGATGCGCTTGTCGGCGCGCGTGATGACGCCGTCCTCGATGAGCAGATCGAGTTTCGCATCGAGCTCCTGGCTCGGATCGATGACGCGCGCGTTTGTGATGAGGAGGTTCATGGTTCTTTTGGGTGTGGGGAGTTCGTTGTGGGGAGTGGGAGACTTGGTTCTCCGACTCCCCACTTCCGACACCCTACTCCCGGATTTCATTCGTTGTGTGCTCCACCGAGCAAGTACAAAACCGCCATCCGCACCGCAACGCCGTTAGTCACCTGTTCGAGGATGACCGACCGGCGAGGATCATCCGCGACGTCGCTCGCGATCTCCACGCCGCGATTCATCGGACCAGGATGCATGATGATCGCGTTGCTGTTCGCGCGCGCGAGCCGCTCCGGCGTCAGGCCGAAGGTGTTGTAGTACTCGCGCAGTGATGGGAACGACAGCTTGCCCTGACGCTCGAGCTGGATGCGCAGCATCATGATCACGTCGGCGTCGGCGACCGCTTCGTCGATGTCGGCGGAGACGCGCACGCCGAACCGCTCGATGCCGGCCGGCACGAAGGTCGGCGGACCGCTGACCCACACCTCGGCGCCGAGC
>JBAVBF010000453.1:0-6846 GCA_049586115.1 Thermoanaerobaculia bacterium
ATCCATATCGGTCCTCCTCAAATGCCGGCGCGTTGCTGTACACGGCCGTCCAGCGGGCGGTCCGGCGATTATTCGATTTAAGTGTGGCGGCATCATAGTCCAAAAATCATGGCCGGGCTGTGCAAAACTTCGCCGATGAGCTTTGCGCCCGTCCAGAAGGAAGTCGACGACTACATCTCGCAATTCAAGGAAGGCTACTTTCCGCCGCTCTCGATGCTGGCGCGATTGACCGAGGAGTTGGGCGAGCTCGCGCGGGCACTCAGTCACGATGCCGGATTCAAGAAGCCGAAGAGCGGCGAAGCGAAAGGGGACGTCGCCGAGGAGTTGTGCGACCTGATCTTCGTCGCCGTCTGCATGGCGAACTCGCTCGGCATCGATCTCGATGAAGCATTTGCGGCCGCGATGAACAAGTACCGCGTTCGCGACGCCGATCGATGGACGCGGAAGTGATTGACAGGCAGCATGCTACGATTTCCTCTCCAATGCGCCGCGCCGCGATCCTCCTGATCACCGTTGCCGCTGTTTCTCTGCAAGCGCAGGTGCACCTCATCATCAAGAGCGACGGGACGAAGATCATCTCCAACTTTGGCGCGGTTGCATCCGCGCACAAGAACGACTGGAACTGGTGGGCGAAGCAGCGCGACCGGCGATCCAGCTTCGACGCGTACATCGATCGCTACGCCACGCAGTATCACGTCGATCCTGTTTTCGTCCGCGCCGTCATCCAGGTCGAATCCGATTTCAATCCTCGCTGCGTCTCCAACAAAGGCGCGCGCGGATTGATGCAGCTCATGCCGGAAACGGCGCGCGAGTACGGAGTCCGCAACGTCTTCGATCCCGAGGACAACATTCGCGGCGGTATCCACAACCTCGCCGACTTGCTTGCGCGATACCGCGGCGATCTCCGCCACGTGCTCGCCGCGTATAACGCCGGCGACGGCGCCGTGGCGAAGTATCGCGGCGTACCGCCGTACGAAGAGACGATGACGTACGTCAAGCGCGCGCTCACCGTCTACTACGGCACGCCGTACGGCCAGGCGACGAGTTTTGCGGGACGGCGCGGCGGCCGCAAACTGACCGGCGGATTTGGCGCGGCGACGCAGCCCCTCGTGGCCATGCTTCCCGGCATGCGCTACCTCGGCAGTCGCTGAGCGGCTACAATCGGCGACCGCATGCCCGAACGCGATCCCGCTGTCGCCCCGCCGTTCGATCAGGGCGTCTTTCTTCTCCACTACAACCGCGGCCGCGAAGCGTTTCAGGAGGCGAGGTACGCCGAAGCGCGGCGCGAGTTGGAGAACGCGCAGCGGATGCGTCCCGACGATGCCGACGTCCTCAACCTCCTCGGACTCGTCTACTTCAAGACGAACGCGTTCCCCGAGGCCGAAGTCATCTACCGCCGGCTGGCCCAGGAGAATCCGAACGTCTTCATCCTCCACTCCAATCTCGGCTTGATCCTTTTCAAGCAGGGGAAGCTCGACGAAGCGGAGCACTTTCTGTTGCGCGCGATTGAGCTGCGGCCGAACTACGCGAAGTCGCATCTCTACCTCGGACTTCTGTATCGCCAGCGCCGCAAGTACGCACTGGCGATCGAGCATCTTCGTTTCGCCGGCGCGGACAAAATCGTGCGCGAAGTGGAAGCCGAGATGCGGCCGCCCGGTACACCGCCACCGCCGCCTCCCGCTCCCGCGCCGCAGCGCCACGACACACAGAAGATCACGCAGAAGATCGTGCCTTTGACGGACGTGCGAACGGCGCAGGTGAAGCCGATGGTGACGCAGCCGGGAAGGGTCCCGATGCCGGCCGAGGCGCCCGTTGTCGACACTGCCCACACCGCCGCCCGCAAGTTGCAGGATGCCGTCGACGAAACGCAGCTCGCCGAGGAGAAGCGGCTCGACCTGGGCAAAAAGATCGAAGGGGCGTCCAAGACCTTCACGCTGCACGAGAACGGCTTCCTCGAAATCAACTTCGGCCGCAGCGTCCACGTGAAGCGCGGAACGGTGTCCAGCTACTCCGGCAATCTGAAGTTCGTGGCCGAGTCAGGACTGCTCGGCACCACCGCCCAAACATTGGTGAAAGCGGTAGGGCAGGGAAAGATTTTCGTTTATGAAAAGGGCCGCAAGACGTTCCTTCTCGATCTCAATGAAGAGTTCATCTATGTCGAGGGCAGCAATCTGCTGGCGCTCGAAGATACGCTCACGTATCGCGTCGAGCCGATCTACGACAGCACGTACCAGCGGAAAATCGACACAGTGAAGATTTTCGGAAAAGGCTCGCTCGCGATCTCAACGCACATCGAGCCGCTCACACTGCGCGTTACGAAGGAGTATCCGCTGTCGATTTCCTCGAACGCGCTCGTGGCGTGGACCGGCAATGTAATCCCGACGGTGATGGACGATAAATCGCTCGAAAACGTGATGATCGAGAACGCCGGCGATGCCGGATTCAAGATCCGTTTCGAAGGCGACGGCGTCGTTGTCAGCGAGCAGTAACGGCATAAGTAACGATTGTTACTGTTGGGGAAGTACAATCCCGCGCATGGCGAAACGCGAACAAGAACGGCCCCTCGTCACGCAACCTGACTCCTGGGCCAAAATCACGGTCGTCCTGCTCGACCGGCATGTGGCTTATCTCGATCGGATCGCGGTCGACATCCGGCTGCAATACGCTTTTGCGATCTCTCGCGCCGAACTGATTCGTGCTCTGATCGAAGCTGCTTCACAAAGCGGCGTGGTCCTCTCCGATGCGAGCAACATCAAAGAGATGATCGCAATGCTGAGCGAGGCGTGGGCCGGCAAAACACGTAAGAAACGCTAACGCCGCCAGAGTTTCTGCGACGGAATCCGCAACGCGCGATTGAATTTCGACGACGCGTTTTCCCACGCCACGATTTCCGTCAGCTCCACGATCGCGTCGTCATCGAACTGCTCGCGGACGCGCGCGAAAAGCTCGTCGGAGACGTCTCGGCCGGTGATCGTCATCGCGTCTGCAAATTCGAGAGCGAGACGTTCGACGTCGTCGAAGAGTGCCGACGTTTCCCACTCGGAAAGTGCCAGCAGCTTCTCATCCGCGATGCCGAGTGCGCTGCCGACCGCAGCGTTGATGTCCTGTCAGAACTCGCAGCCGTTGAGAAAGGCCACGCGACGATTGAGCAGCGCCACGAGCCGCCGGTCGATCAGTCCCGACGCATCGAGACCGCTCCACATCATGCGAGCGCCTTTGAAAATCGACGGGCGCCGCGCGTAGATCAGGTGGTTCAACAGCGGCGCGCCCCAGATTTTCGCTTGCGCGTCGAGTACGGCGCGAATAGAGCGGTCGAGTTGATCGACGTCGGCGTCAGGAACGCGAGCCATCGGTGCATCGTACACTTCCGCGCGTGCCCGAGTTACCCGAGGTCGAGTTGTATTTCCGCTACTTCGCGGAACACGCGCTGCATCAGCGGGTTGCCGCCGTGCACGTGCTCGACGAGAGGATTCTGGCAGTCCGCAACGCCGCGTTGAAAAAAGCGCTCGTCGGGCACGAGTTCACGCAGGTTCGGCGTCACGGCAAGCATCTCTTCGCTGATGCCGGCTCGTCCTGGTTGCACCTGCACTTCGGTATGAGCGGCGACCTTTTTTATTACGCTGTGAATGGCGTCCAGCCGCGGTTTGCGCGCGTCGTATTCGAATTCGGGAACGGCGCGCGGCTCGCGTACGACGACATGCGGCTCTTCGGCGTCGTCGACGTCACGCCCGACCCCGACACGTTCATCGCCGAGCATCGCCTCGGTCCCGATCCGCTCGGCTCCGACTTCCGGCTGACTGCTTTCCGCCGGATCGTCGAAGGCCGCCGCGGCGCGGTGAAGCCGCTGCTGATGACGCAGGAGATCATCGCCGGCATGGGGAATCTGTACGTCGATGAGACGCTGTATCGCGCCTCGATTCATCCGCGGCGTGCGGTCGATGCGCTGTCGGATGCCGAGGTCAAAGCGATCTTTACCGGAATCCGCGGCGTGCTCAGCGAAGCGATCGCCTTCAAATCGCGCGGCGGCGATTATCCCGGACGCTGGCTCACGCAGCATCGTGAAGAGGGCGATCGCTGTCCCCGTTGCGGGGGCACGATCCAGCGCACGGTGGTGTTTGGCAGAACGACGTATTTTTGCGCGACGCATCAGGTGTGAGCGGGCATCGCTCTTGCGGCTGCGTCCGCGCATGAGCAACGAAATCATTTTTGACACGATCGCCGAACAGGAGTGGCTCGAAGCTGCTTCCGATCCGATTTCGAAAGCGATCCGCGATCTCTTTCCCGGCGAGGCCGGCCGCGCCATCAAGAATGCGCTTCACGGAACGTGGCTCGGACATCCGCTCCATCCGGTGCTTACCGACATTCCGGTCGGCGCGTGGACGCTGGCGATGATTTTCGATGCGCTCGACGGCCTCGGCGCAAGCAAAGACTTCCGCGCCGGAGCCGATTTCGCCGTCGGATTCGGATTGCTCGGCGCGGTCGGTTCCGCGGTCACCGGCGCGACCGACTGGTCGGAAACCGACGGCCGCGGCAAGACCATCGGCCTACTGCACGGCTTGTTGAATGTCGCCGCGACGTCGCTCTACACCGCGTCGTACTTCATGCGCAAACAGAAGAAGAAGCGTTCCGCCGGGATCGCCCTCTCGATGCTCGGTTTTGCCGTGGCCAATGCCTCGGCTTACCTCGGTGGACACCTGGTCTTCGGCGAACAGATCGGCGTCGATCACACGGCCACTCCCGATGCGAACCAGCCGGAGGACTTCCATCCTGCGATCGCCGAGGACAAGTTGGCTGAAAATAGTCCGAGGCGCGTTCAGATCCAGGACACCGCCGTCGTTCTTGTGAAACGCGCTGGCCGCATCTTCGCGCTCAGCGCGACCTGTCCGCACCTCGGCGGTCCGCTCGATGAAGGGAAATTGGTCGGCGACGCCATTCAGTGTCCGTGGCACGGCTCGGAGCTCGCGCTCGAAGATGGCCACGTCGTGAACGGACCGGCGACGTTCCCGGCGCGCTGCTACGACGTGCGTATTCGCAACGGCATGGTCGAGATTCGCGCCGCGAGCAAGCAGGCCGTGCGCTGACGTCAGTCGCCGATGAGCCGCAAGACGACTTTGAGCTGCTGGCGGACGCCGGGAGAACCGGCCAGCTCATCGGGGACGTAGGGCATCGAGCGCGCGATCGGCGTATTCGTCAGCGCGAAGGCATTGGGAACTGTGGCGACGTCGGCGAGGCGGGTGCCGGGGAGCGGGGCGAGGAACGGCAGATACACCAACTTTCCCTTCACGCCGTACTTGTAGACGTTGACCGCGCCGAGATTGCCGAGGTCGAAGTCGCCTATTTTTGATTGCGGGTGGAGGACGAACTCGTGTGCGAACCGGAACATCGCGTCTTGCGAGTAGTCCGGCCTCTCCGCGTCGTCAGCCAGAAGCGGCGTCGCAAGTGCGAGCAGGAGGATGAGCAGCAGGGAGGTGCGGTTCATCATCATGGCATTGTGACGCGGCTTCGGCTTCGACGGTTACAAAAAATCGGTCAACGGATGTCCACCAGCACGCGGGGGCGCATATGCGGACGCAACGGGATCGAGGTACCGGTCAGCGCGAGCGCGTTCGGCATCTCGATCGATGGACGCAACGCGGTGCCCTGCAGCGGCGCGAGAACCGGCAGATACGCGAACGTGTAGCGGCCGCTGTGCGTCGTCAAACGGACAGCGCCGACTTCGACGTCGAGACGGTTCGCCGCGTCGTCGTCAGTAACGATCTGCAAGGCGGGGCGCTGCGGCGTAACCGTCGTGTTCTGTTGCGCATAAGCCGCAGTGCTGAAGAGCATGAAAGCGGTGATAGCGAGTGTCTTCATAATTCAAATAACAAGGCATTTTGCGTGCCGTTTCGTGCGGCTCAGGCCGCCGATTCTGGAACGCGAGCCGCATTGCACGCGCCGAAGGAGGACACAACCAAATGAGAAGAATGACTCTTCTTTCAGCAGTCGTGATTCTGGCGGCGTTCGCCGCTGATGCGCAAACCAACGGCACTCTGCTCACGTGCGAATCGCTGAACAACGTTCGTCACACGTGCCGGGCCGATGTGAACACCGGCGTCACGCTCAATCGTCAGTTCAGCAAGGACATCTGCGTCCGCGGAAAGACGTGGGGCACGACGCGCAACAACGACGGAATCTGGGTTGATGCAGGCTGCCGGGCCGAGTTCCTCGTCGGCGGCGGTTCAGCCGAGTTGCCGAATGGCGTGATGCAGACCGTGACATGCGAGTCGATTCCCGGCCACACGAAACGCTGCACAGCCATGACGGCCAACGGCGTCCAGCTGGCGCGGCAGATCAGCAAACACTCGTGCGTGCTGAACAAGGATTGGGGCTGGGACAACAACGGCATCTGGGTGAAGGACGGTTGCCGTGCGGAATTCACGGTCAATACGACGCTTGCTCCGATGTCGTCGTCGTTGACGACCATCACCTGCGAATCCTCGAAGGGGATGAACCATCGCTGCAACGCCAGCACGCTGAACGGCGTCACGCTCTCCCGCCAGTTGAGCGATTCCGGCTGCGTGCGCGACAAGACCTGGGGCTACGACGCGAACGGCATCTGGGTTTCCGACGGCTGCCGCGCCGAGTTCACACTCGGCCGCTGATCTTTCATCTGCAACGGAGGAGGATCCCGCTCGGGATCCTCCCACCCCGGCGCGCTCTAGTGTTCCGCGGAACTGTCAACGATGTACAAGTCCGACAGAAGACGCGTGTAGCTGTAAACCGTGGTCGCGCCGTCGGGCGTCACCAGAATCGGGCCGACGTTGATGAGGCCCGCGGGATCGGCAGGCATCGCTTCGCGCCATTCCG
>JBAVBF010000454.1:0-18289 GCA_049586115.1 Thermoanaerobaculia bacterium
CCGCGTTGATGATCGCGGAGTTGACCGGTCCCGTGCACATGAAGATGAACACCTCGGCAATCGCAATCGCCGGCAGATAAACGCTGCGATGCGGATTCGAAACCGCGACGAACGCCGCTGGCGCAGCGATCAGCGTGGCGATGCCGGAGACCCAGAGATACGACTGCTTCGATCGCTTCAGAAAAAAGTCGCCGAGCCAGCCACCCGCGAATGTGCCGACGAATCCGGTCACCAGCGCGATCGTGTCGAACGTCACCGTCGCTTCGCTGCGCGCCATCCCGCGGACGCGTTCGAGAAATGCCGGCATCCAGAACCCGAGGCCGCCGAGCGCAAAGGTGTAGGCGCCGTAGCCGAGCGCGGTCAGGATGAATGGACGATTGCGAAAGAGATCGCGATACGCCTCGGTCCAATGCGCCGGCGCGCGATCTTCGCCGGCAACATCGTGCAATCCGCGCGGCGGATCTTTGACGAGCAGCACCAGCAACGACAGCAGCAAGCCGGGCGCGCCCGCGATCCAGAACGCGGCGCGCCAGCCGTAGTGCTGATCGACCAGACCGCCGAGGATGTAGCCGGCTGCGGAACCGATCGGAATCGCGCAGAAAAATACGGCCAGCACGCGGCCGCGGCGCTCGATCGGAAACGAATCGGCGAGCAACGCCGGCGCGATCGTGCCGTATGCCGCTTCGCCGACGCCGACGCCCGAACGCGCGATGAACAGCGACAGGAATCCGCGCGCGAATCCCGCCAGCGACGTCGCCACGCTCCATACCGCCACGCCCAGCGCGATCAGTGGCGGACGTTTGCGGCGGTCGCCTAACGCGCCGAACAGTGGCGACGTCAATGTATAGACGACGATGAATCCGGTGCCGATGAGGCCAAGCTCCGTATCCGAAAGATGCAAGGTCTTCTTGATCGACTCCACCACCGACGCCACGATCCAGCGATCGAGATAGTTGAAGAGATTGATCAGGGTGAGGATTGCCAGCGCGTAGCGGGCCGCGCGCTGCGACGCGGGTGAATCGATCGCCACAGACATTTTCGGAAGTGTAGCGCGCGAAACTCGCGGCGCGCCGGAACGTAATCAACGAGCGCGGGTATCATGCAGCCTAATTCTTCCATCATGAAAAAAGTTCTCCCGTATCTGGCTTGCGTCCTGGGCATCGGCGTCCTGATCGTGCTCATACCGCGTTTCAACGCGGCGCAGCCGCAGGGCATCCGGCTGACGCGCAGCGACGCCGTTCCGATCGCAGACGCGGCCGCGCGCCAGCTCGGCATTCCGGTCGATCGCTCCTGGACCGTGCTGTCGTGGGCGAATTCGACATTGCTCGACAAAGAGCTGGAGCCGAAGCCGGAGCTCCGCCGCCGCGCCGCTGACGATCCCGTCATCGGTCCGCGCCTCGGCGGATACAAGCGCGTGTACTACCGCCGCGGACTCGAGAAGTCCGTTCCATACGGTTACGTCGTCGTCGATCAGCGAACGGGCGCCGTGCTCATGGCGCGGCGAACGTCGCGCGCCGAGGAGACCGGGGCACGGCTCACGGAAGCGCAACTGCGTCCGAGAGTCGACGCCTTCGTTCACTCGCGCGAATTTCCCGGCGCGCCATCGCCGCAGTTCGAAGACGCGCGGCCGAGCGTCATGCGCACGCGCACCGACTGGATCTTCCGCTACCGGGTCAGGACCAATTTCCCCATTGGCAACGTCGTGCCGTACCTGTATGTTTTTTATGTCGGCGATCACTTCTCCGGCTGGGCGTTGATCGAGGAGTACGCGGACGGCAGCCAGTTCCGCGGTGACGACGCCGGCAGCGGCGTGGCCAGTCTGTTGATGCGGCTGGCTCTGAATTTCGTGCTGCTCGTGGTGCTCCTTGTCATCTTCCTTCGCAAATACCACGCGGGCGAAGTGGGCGTCGGCACCGGTTCGATCCTCTTCGGATTGATCGTCGTGCTCTGCCTCGCCGTCGACGTGATCATGATGCCGTCGGCCACCGAGGGCAGTCAGATGGGCAGCATCGATGCGCAGGCGACCGCCGCCGCGCAACTCGCCTTCAAGTTTCTGCTCTACGACATCCCGCTCGCGGTCGTCGTCTTTTTCGCGTGGTCGGTCGGCGAGAGTTACACGCGCGAACGCTGGGGCGAATGGCTGGCGTCCTTCGACGCGATTCTTCGCCGCGATCCTCTCAACGCAACCGTCGGACGCTCTGTCTTCAACGGCGTTCTGTTCTCTCCTGCCATTGCCGCGGCGGCATTCCTGACCGCCATGATTCCGCTCGCGATGGGGATGGCGCATCCATCGATGGGCGTCGGAACCGACGTCGCCGTGCAGCTCGGCGGGCCGATACTCCTGCTGCTTTTTTCGGCCGTCGATGCGGTGATTTTCCCGATCACGTCCCTGTTTTTCATGTCGTGGACGAACCGCTTCCGCGTGTTGTGGATCGGGATGATCGCGGCAATCGCGGTGGGCGTCATCAGCTCCGTTTGCGAAGTTCCGATCGATCCGCTGGTGACGCGGATGCTCTTCGGTTTCGGCGCGATCGGCGCGATCGTGCTGATGCTGCGCAAGTACGACCTGCTCTCCACCGCCACGGCGCTTTTCGGCGCGACGCTGATTTCGATGACCGTACCGCTCATGAGCGTCGCGCAGGGACACATGCTGCGGCAGATGATTCTCGTGCTGGCGTTGCCGATGGCCGCGCTGCTCGTCTTCGGCATCGCCGCGATGATGACCAAGCGCGAAGTCGTCTACACCTATGAAGACCTCGCGCCGCATGTGAAGCGGATCGTCGAGCGCGAGCGCGTCAAGGCGGAAATCGACGCCGCGAATCGCATTCAGGCCGCGCTGCTGCCGGTCGATGCGCCCGATGTCAATGGGGCGGAGTTTGCCTCTCACTACCGCGCCGCGACGGAGATCGGCGGCGATTACTTCGACTTCCTCACCATGCCCTCGGGCGAAATCGGCATCGCGTTCGGCGACGTCTCCGGCCATGGCCTGACCAGCGGCATCGTCATGGCCATGGCCAAATCCGCGCTCCTCGTGCAGGTCGGCTACGACCCCTCGCCGCGCGCGGTGATGAATGTGCTCAATGACATCGTGATGAAAACCGCGCCGAAGCGAATCCTGATGACGTTTTTCTTCGGCCTGCTCGATCCCGCCAGCCAGACGCTTCGCTTCTCATCGGCCGGCCATCTGGATCCGTATGTTTTCCGCGCCGCGACGAAACGCCTCGAGTCTCTTTCGTCGTGGGGCTTTCCCCTCGGCGTGCGCCGCCGCGAGCCGTTCACGGAACACAGCGTCGACTTCGACTCCGGCGACCGCCTCATTCTCTATAGCGACGGTCTGATCGAAGCGATCGACGACGACGGCGATCCGTACGGCTTCGAACGATTCGAGAAAACGATCCTGTCGTGCGGCCACATGCACGCCGAGGACATCAAGAAAACGCTGCTGAACTCAATCCGCAAATTCACGCGCAATCGTCCGCCGGAGGATGACCAGACGCTGGTGGTGGTGAGCTTCGAAGACGAGGCGACCGCGCGCGCGGCGATGTAGCTTCCACTACAATCCGCGGCCCTATGGCCACCAATACAGAACCAAACAAGATCATCTACTCGATGGTCGGCGTGTCGAAGTTTCACGGCAAGAAGCAGGTCCTCAAGGACATCTACCTCTCCTATTTCTATGGCGCGAAGATCGGCGTCATCGGTCTGAACGGATCGGGCAAGTCGTCGCTACTGCGCATCCTCGCCGGAACGGATAAAGACTTCATCGGCGAGACCGTGCTGTCGCCCGGCCACACCGTCGGCTTCCTTGAACAGGAGCCGCAGCTCGATCCGAACAAAACCGTGCGCGAGATCGTCGAGCAGGGCGTGCAGCCGGTCGTCGATCTGCTGAAAGAATTCGACGAGATCAACAACGCCTTCGCCGACCCCGACGCGGACATGGACAAGCTCATGGACCGCCAGGGCAAAGTGCAGGACAAGCTCGACGCCGCCGGCGCGTGGGATCTCGACTCCAAACTGGAGATGGCCATGGACGCGCTGCGCTGTCCGCCGGGCGACACGCTTTGCGGCATCCTCTCCGGCGGTGAAAAACGGCGCGTCGCGCTTTGCCGGCTGCTGCTGCAATCGCCCGACATTCTTTTGCTCGACGAGCCGACCAACCATCTCGACGCCGAGTCGGTGGAGTGGCTGGAAAAGCATCTGCAGCAATATCCAGGCACCGTCATCGCCGTCACGCACGACCGCTACTTTCTCGACAACGTCGCCGGCTGGATTCTGGAGCTCGACCGCGGCGCCGGCATTCCGTTCAAAGGCAACTACTCATCGTGGCTCGAGCAGAAGCAGGCGCGTTTGCAGCAGGAAGAGAAGTCGGAATCACAGCGACAGAAAACGCTCGAGCGCGAGTTGGAGTGGATTCGCATGTCGCCGAAAGGCCGCCATGCGAAAGGCAAGGCGCGCATCACCTCGTACGAGAATCTGCTCAACGAACAGACGCAGGAGAAGGTGCAGGATCTCGAGATCTACATCCCGCCCGGTCCGCGCCTCGGCAGCATCGTCGTCGAAGCGGATGACGTGCGCAAAGCATTCGGCGACACGCTGCTCATCGACGAGATGGAGTTCAAGCTTCCGCCCGGCGGCATCGTCGGCGTCATCGGTCCGAACGGCGCCGGCAAGACCACGCTCTTCCGCATGATCCTCGGACAGGAACCGCCGGACGCCGGAACGATCCGCGTCGGCGAGACGGTGAAGCTCGGCTACATCGATCAGAACCGCACGCTCGATCCTGACAAGACCATCTTCGAAGAGATCACCGGCGGCACGGAGCTCGTGCTCCTCGGCGCTCGCGAGATGAACGCACGCGCATACGTGGCGCGCTTCAACTTCTCCGGCTCCGATCAGCAGAAGAAGGTCGGCATCCTCTCCGGCGGCGAACGCAATCGCGTGCACCTCGCCAAGATGCTGAAGGAAGGATCGAACGTCCTGCTGCTCGACGAGCCGACGAACGATCTCGACGTCAACACGATGCGCGCGCTGGAAGAAGCACTCGAAAACTTCGCGGGCTGCGCGATCGTCATCTCGCATGACCGCTGGTTCCTCGACCGCGTGGCCACGCACATCCTCGCGTTCGAGGGCGACAGCCGCGTCGTCTACTTCGACGGCAACTACAGCGAGTACGAAGAAGACAAGCGCAAACGGCTGGGCGCCGAGGCCGATCAGCCGCATCGGATTCGCTACCGGCAGATGACGCGGTAGGCAAACGAAGTTGGTGCTATCATCCGGCGTCCATCGAGAGTCCAAGCGGTCCATTTGGTGTGCGGAAGCTGTGTGTGTTGGGTGAAGAACCGCACGCAAACGATTCACAAATTCGAACCCGAAAAACGGTGATTTGGAGTCGGCCGTCTCGATCCGGTTGTAAGTGTTTGAAAAGATGAGGCAGCCCGGCGGCAGCCGGTCTGCACAAAGATCGTCGATATCCCATGCACATCTTGTAGAACGTTCCATTCAGGGGGGATGATGGCCCGAATTCAAATGGGAGGGGTTCGGGCCTGAACCAAAGGGATCACCAGCTTTTCGTCAACCAGTCCACGTTGTAATCGTCCGAAATCGTCAACCAAAAAATCGAGGAGGATTTGATGAAGTTGAGACTTATGTTTTTTGCTCTGCTATTGGTCATGCTCGCCGCGGGCGTCTTCGCCCAGGGCACGCAGACCGCCACTCTGGAGGGCACCGTCACCGGCACTGACGGGACTCCGATGCCGGGCGTCACGGTGACCGCGACATCGCCAGCGCTCATGGGTGAGCGCACGGCAATTTCGCTGGCCAGCGGCGACTACGTGTTGCGAGGTCTGCCTCCGGGCGACTACCGCATCACGTTTACGCTCGAAGGAATGAAGGCGAAGGATGTCCAGAAGACGCTTCCTCTCGGAGTTTCCACGCGCGTCGACGCCAAGATGAGCGTCACCGCGGTCAGCGAAGCGATCACGGTAACCGCGAGCAACCCGACGGTGCTCGAGAGCACCACCGTGGGCGCGAACATCAGAAAAGAAACGGTCGAGCAGCTTCCCCTTCTGCGCACCCCGACCGACATCGCGTCGCTTTCCCCGAACGTGACGGGCGATCGCGGAGGCCGGGCCACGACTCCGGTCGCCGGTCAGCTTTCGATCAACGGCGGCATGGCGTACGACAACAACTTCATGATCAACGGCGTGAACTTCCAGGACAACATCTTCGGTAACACGAACAACCTGTTCGTGGAAGACGCCATCCAGGAGACGCAGGTCCTGACGTCCGGCATCTCCGCGGAATACGGACATTTCACGGGCGGCGTGCTGAACGTCATCACGAAGAGCGGTGGCAACAAGTTCAGCGGCACGTTCCGCGACAACATGTCCAAGCCGACGTGGACGAATCTCACCCCGTTTGAAAAGGGATTCCGCGGCGACGGCGTGACGCCGGCGAAAGCGGCCCCGCACACCGTCCACACCCTCTCGAACGTTTACGAAGGCACCCTCGGTGGCCCGATCATGAAAGACCGCATCTGGTTTTTCCTGGCAGGACACAAAGAGTCGTCGAGCGCGCCGCAGAGCCTTACCCTGACGGCTATTCCTATCAACGTCACCACCGAGAACAACCGCCCCGAGGCGAAGATCACCGCCAACATCGGATCGGGCCACACGCTGCAGGCCGATTACATCGACAATCCGGTCAAGCGCAACCTCGAGGTCCAGGTCGCCCCGCTGACGCTGTCGGCGATCGGCGTCAACTCGGTCCGCCAGAACAACGGTTACTCGGCGTTCTACTCAGGCGTCCTCACCACCAACGTGTTCGCGGAAGCGCGCTACTCGAAGAAGCACTTCGGCTTCCGCGGCCTCGGCGGCACGGCCACCGACATCGTCAACAGCCCGTTCCGCTCCTCCACCCGCGTTACGGGTGTTGCGGCTGCCGGAACGTTCAACGCGCCGTATTTCGACGCCACCGATCCTGAAGATCGCAACAACAAACAGGCCGCGGCTTCGCTGTCGTACTTTATGTCGACCGCGAAAATGGGCAGCCATGACATCAAGGGCGGCTACGAGCAGTTCATCGACGAGCGCACCGGCGGCAACAGCCAGACCGCAACCGGCTTCGTCTTCTACGGTGGTTTCAAGAACGCCGGCGGCCTTCCGGTCCTCGACGCGAACGGTGAGTTCATTCCTCTGTTCAATCCTCGCTCCGGCGGTTCGACCCAGGAGATGAGAATCGGACTGTGGCTCCCCACTCGTGGCGCCGTTCTGGATAGCACCACGGACTCGCTGTTCATCAACGACCGCTGGAACCTGAACAGC
Source organism: Thermoanaerobaculia bacterium (assembly GCA_049586115.1). Taxonomy (GTDB): domain Bacteria; phylum Acidobacteriota; class Thermoanaerobaculia; order Gp7-AA8; family Gp7-AA8; genus JADGNZ01. The sequence goes on from JBAVBF010000454.1 coordinate 7,323, forward strand.
CACTTCAACTTCAACATCGGCGCCCGCTACGAGAAGACCAAGGCGAAAGCCACGGGCGGCATCGTCCCCATCGACACCTCGAACTTCGTTCCGCGTCTCGGAGCCTCGTTCGATCCGAAGGGCGACGGCCGGTTCAAGTTCGACGTGACCTACGCGCAGTACGTCGGCCGCTACAATCCGGCGCTCTCCGGCGCGAACACCCCGGTCGGCAAAGCGTCACTGCTCTACGGCTACTACACCGGCCCGAAGGGTGAAGGCCGCACCTTCGCACCTGGTTTCGACGTGAAGAACTACAAGTTCTACTACGCGAGCGTCCCGACCGCGAACGTCTTCGTGGCTGACGGACTGCACGCTCCGATCAGCAACGAAGTGACGTTCTCCGCCGGCACCGCTTTCTCTCACGGCGGCTGGGCGAAAGCGACGTTCACCAACCGTAAATACACCGACTTCATCGAAGACTTCGTTCTCATCCAGAACGGCTGCACGAACGTCGTGCTGCAGGGCGTCAGCGCAGGCTGCGCCGACAACATCACCTACGACAACAGCAACGGCCCGAAACGTCTGTATCAGGCTGCTGACATCCAGGCGCACTACGACCTCACCCGCAACTGGGGCCTGGAAGGCAACTGGACGCACCAGTTCAAGAACAACGGCAACTACGAAGGTGAAGCAGGACAGGCAATCGCGCCGTCCTCATTCGGTAACCGTCCTGAGATCCAGGATCCCCGCGAGCTGACGACCGGCAGACTGGCCCAGTTCGAGGCCGACCGTTTCCGCCTCTGGACGACTTACAACTTCAACCTCGGCCGCTTCGGCAGCCTCGGCACCGGCCTGCTCTTCCGTTATGACTCGCCGCTGACCTACAGCTTCTCGACCGCCGTCGCCCGTACCGCTGCCTCGAAAGCGCTGAACCCCGGCTACACCGGAGCGAGCTCCACCGCTACGATCATCTTCGGCGATCGTGGCGCCGGCCAGTTCAACTCCTCGTCGATCTTCGACGCGTCGCTGCAGTGGAACATCCCGATCTCGGTGCTCACGCCGTGGATCAAGTTCGACGTCCGCAACCTGTTCAACGACCACACGCTGATCGCCTACAACACCACGATCACGGCTGACGCGACCAGTCCTCTCGACTCGCTCGGTTATCCGACCGGATTTACGAAGGCTGCAAGCTTCGGCCGTCCGACCGCATCGACCAGCTACGTCTCGCCGCGCCAGTACCTCGTTTACGTGGGCGTGCGCTTCTAGTCCCGATTTTCAACGGTGTTTGACGGGGCGGCTACGGCCGCCCCGTTTTTTTGGCACAATGCGTTTTTCCGGAGCGATCAACCATGAAGACTGTTTCGATGTGCGCCATTCTCGCGATCGTGATCTCCACATCCGCGGCCGCAAACGTCTCACCCAAGTTTGTCGATTGGGCGGACGGTCCCGTCCGATATCTCATGACCAAGGACGAGGCGAAGACGTGGAGGACAGTGCGTTCGGACGATGAGGCGCAGGCCTTCATCGATCTTTTCTGGGCCCGCCGCGATCCGACACCGACTACGCCGCGCAATGAGTTCCGCGAAGACTTCGAAGCGCGCGTTGATTTCGCGGACAAGAATTTCTCGAACGGCAAACTCAACGGCGCGTTAACGGATCAGGGGAAGGTCTTCATCCTCTTTGGACCGCCTTTCCGCGTCAGCGGCAAAGCGGGGAAGGATGCCGAACCAGCTTCCACCTTCGCCGGCGCGACCAAAGCTCCGGTCGACTCGCAGGGAAACGTCCTGCTCGGACGTCCAACCGCGGAACCCAATCAACAGTTCTGGATGTATGCGCACGAAAAGAAACCGAAGTTCGTGAATCAGGCCGATTTCACCATCGTCTTCGCCGATGAAGGCCGAGGCGACTGGAAGATGGGAATGACCGAACGTGTGAATCCCGAAACGCTCTTCATCCAGGCCGCCAACGCGTCGATCGTGTCACCGAAATTGACGAAGGCTCCCACCTACGACCGGCCGGCGGTAGCCCGCAAATCGACGTTCACGAATCCCGATTTGAAGACTGCCTGGGAGCAGTTCCGCTCCGGCGAGAAACAGACCATCGGCGACGCGCACCTGACGTGGGGAGAGTTCGTCACGTCGGAAGGCGAGCAATTCGTTTCGGCGCAGATTTACGTCCCCAAAGGCGGCGACATCCCCACCGGCCAGAAAATCACGTCGTTCGCGGTGGTCGAAGATAAAAACGGTGAGATCGTCGACGTCAAAGAAGACGACGCCACCATGATGGCTTTGGGACGCGATGCGTACATCGACCGTTCGCTCGACGTCATTCCGGGAACCTACATGGCGACGTTCGGCGTCGCATCCGGCGGCAAAATCCTCGCCGCCTCTCGCATCCCGATGACGGTCGAGGGACTCGACCCGGCAGCCGCCGGAGTCTCCCCCCTCCTTCTCGCCAGCGAGGTATATCCGTTGAAAACAGAGTGGCGGCCAGCCGATCCGTTCACCTTCGGCGGTCTCAAAGTCGTTCCGAAGGGCGACGTCGTCTTCGCGCCGGGCGGCGATCTCTGGTATTTCGTCGAGCTCCGAAATCCCGGCGTCACCGACCAGGGCGTCCCGAACGTCCGCGTGCAGATCGACATTCATGGAAAAACCGCCAAGGGGCTGACCGAGCTGAAGTTCCCGATGAAAGACACCAACCTCGCCAAGTTGAAGGGCGAGAAAGCGCGCTACGGTCTCGGTCTCTCCATCCCGCTCGACGGATTCATCCCAGGCGACTACACGATGAAAGTTCACGTCGTCGACGGCGTCCTCGGCAAGAACTACGATTTCGAGAAGCCGTTCCGCGTGGGTGGCATTTAGAACGTCGCGATCAACCATTGTGAATCGTCTCGTTCGCGGACTCGTCCCGGTCGTTATCGCTGCATTCCTCCTGACCGGGTGCAGGCATCGCGAATCGAGCGCCGGAGAATTTGCGAACGCGCCGGTCATCCTCATTACGATCGACACGCTTCGCGCCGACCACCTCTCGGTTTACGGCGCGAAGCTCGTCGACACGCCGGCCATCGATCGCCTGGCCGCGGACGGGATCGCCTTCGAGAACGCGTACGCACATGTGCCGCTCACGTTCCCATCGCACGCCACGATCCTGACCGGCCGCCTGCCGTACGAGAACGGTGTGCGCAGCAACATCGGCTACACGCTCGATCCCAACGCGTATCCAACACTGCCGCGCCTTCTTTCCGAACACGGCTACGCGACCGGCGCCGCGGTTTCGGCGTACGTTCTGCGGCGCGATACCGGATTCGGATCACTCTTCGACTTCTACGACGATTCGATGGAAGTCTGGGAGTCCGCGACCCTCGGCGCGCTGCAGCGGCACGGCGGCGAGACGGTCCGCGCAGCTCTCGGCTGGCTCGACAAGGTGAACGGCAAGCCGTTCTTTCTTTTCCTTCATCTCTTCGAACCGCATTCTCCGTACGAACCGGTTGAACCGTTCCGCTCGAAATACGCCGCAAATCCTTACGACGGAGAGATCGCCACTGCTGACGCAATCCTCGGGCGGTTCCTCGCGGATCTCGACAAACGCGGCCTCTATGACAAATCGCTGATCATCCTCGCGGGCGATCATGGCGAGGGACTTGGCGATCACGGCGAGTCGGAGCATGGCGTGCTGCTCTATCGCGAAGTTCTCCACGTTCCTCTGATCGTCAAACTTCCCGGACGTTACCTGGCCGGAAAGCGCGTCTCCGCTCCCGCTCAACTCGTCGACATCCTCCCGACGATTACGACCGCGGTCGGTTCGCGGGTTCCTGATGGTCTTCCGGGCATGTCGCTGATCGACCTGGCCGAAGGCCGCGCAAGAGCGGAGCGCAAGGTCTACAGCGAGACGCTCTACCCGCGGCTTCACCTCGGCTGGAGTCAGTTGCGATCGTTCACCGATTCGCACGACCACTACATCGAGAGTCCGGCGCCGGAGTTGTTCGACGTCGTCACCGATCCTCGCGAGATTCACAACATTCGCGGCGAGCGACGTCGCGATGCGAACGCACTCGCCAGCGAGCTCGCGAAGGTCCCGCTCAACCTTCAGGCGCAAAAAGCCGCAAACAGTGAAGAAATGGCGCGCCTCTCCGCGCTCGGCTATCTATCCGGCGCGGCGGTGCACACGACTGGTCCGCTGCGGAATCCGCGCGATCACATCAACGTACTTGCGCGCGTCCAGCAGACCTTCGTCCTCAATCAGCAGAAGCGCTACAGCGAGAGTGTCGCGCTCTGCCGCGAGATCCTGCGGGATGAGCCTGATCTCGTCGACGTCTACATGCAGATGGCCGGCGACCTGCGGCGTCTCGGCCGTCTCGCCGAGGCGCTCGACGCGTACCGCGAAGCGATCCGGCGGTCGCCGCAGCTGGTCGATTCCGTCGCGATCGAAATCGCGAACGTGGAGCTCGACCTCGGCGACCTGAAGGCGGCCGAGCTGAACGCACAACAAGCGATGAAGAACGATCCGGCGGATGCGCATCTGGTTCTCGCGGCGGTTGCCGAAGCGCGATCCGATCTGCCCTCGGCCGAACGCGAGGCTCGTCTGGCAGCCGGTCCGGACGACCGGCCGAACATCCCGGCGCTGATCATCCTCGCGCGCATTCTGGCGTCGCAGCAGAAGGTCGACGAGGCGCTTCCCGTGGCAAATCGCGCCGTCGCGCACGCGGGCGAAGAAGGTACGCATCCCGTTGCAACGGTCTTCTCCACGCGCGGCGACATTCTGGCCCGCATGGGACGCACGGCCGAGGCCGAGGCTGACTTCAGAAAAGAGATCGAGCGCTTTCCCGACTCAACGGAGGCGTATGTTCGTCTGGCGCTGCTCTTCGCGTCCGAACATCGGTTCTCCGAGATCGGGCCGGCTCTTGAGGCGATGGTCCAAGCGTCGCCGAAACCGGCGACGTACTTCCTCGCCGCGCGAGAAATGAAAGACCTCGGCAACGACGCCGGCGCCCGCGCGTTCCGAAGCCGCGGCGAACAACTCGCGGCCACTCTTCAAAAACGAAAGCAGTGACTCGTTCCCGCTCGGACTTCAGTGCGGAAGACCGAAGACGTACCAGACGAGACAAAGCGCCGCGAGCACGACCGATCCGCCGCCGATCTCGCGAGGACGTCCGGCCAGCAACTTCATCAGCGGATAGAGCACGAGTCCCGCGGTCAATCCGTTGGCGATGTTGTAGGTGAAGATCATCATCACGATCGTGGCAAAGGCGGGAACCAGCTCCGTCAGGTCGTCGAAGTCGATGTGACGGATCGACTCCAGCATCAGCGCGCCGACCGCAATCAGCGCTGGTCCGTACGCAAAGCGGAGCGCCTGCAGCGGCTCGACGAGCGGAATGAAGAAGAGCGACAACGCGAAGAGAAGCCCAGTCGTGATCGCCGCGAGCCCCGTCTTCGCGCCGTCGCGGATCCCGACCGCAGATTCGATATACGCGCCGCTGGTGGACGTACCGAGAAGACCGCTGAGGCAGCACGAGATGGCGTCGACCGTCATCGGCTTCTCGATCTCGGGAAAGTTCCCCTTCGCGTCGAGCATCCCGCCCGCCGCACCGACACCGACGAGCGTCCCGAGCGTGTCGAGAAAACTCATGAGAAACAGGGTGAGCAGAATCGGCAGAAAGGACAGCCGAAGGACGCCACGAACATCGAGCTGCAGCGCAATCGGCGCAAGGCTGTAGTCGCCAGTAAAGGGCATGGACAGGAACGCTTTCGGTGCATGTCCGTAGCCGAGGAGGATGCCGACGGCGGCGGTGAGGACGATGCCAATGAGAATCGCGCCGCGTACCCGCAGCCGCATGAGCGCCATCATCAAAATGAATCCGCCGATGGCCAGGAGTACCTGCGGGTTGTGCAGATTCCCGATTTTCACCGGCACGCCGGTTCCGCTCTCCACGATGCCGGTTTCGGTCAATCCGATGAACGCGAGAAACAGTCCGATGCCGGCTGCAAAGCTGAACTTCAAACTCTGCGAGATCGACTTTGCCAGCCATCCACGCAGACCGATCAGGGTGATGATGAGAAACAGCACGCCACTGACGAAGACCGACCCGATTCTCTGCTGCCAGGTGATCCCGAGCGCCGCCAGTCCGTACGCGATGAACGCGTTCTCGCCCATGTACGGCGCCACGGCAATCGGCCGCTTCGCGTAAATGCCCATAAGGATCGAACCCGCTGCGGCGACAACGATGGTCGCCACGGTACTGGCTCCGACCGGCAGGCCCGCCGCTTTCAGAATGGCTGGATTGACGACGATGATGTAGGCCATGGCGACAAACGTCGCCGCCCCGCCGAGGATGTCGTTTCGCATGGTCGGAAACTCTACGCCACTGTCATCCTGAGCCGCCGGAGGACGGTCGAAGGACCCCCGATCGTTAGCCCGGACGGATCGGCGGCGATTTCCGGCGACTATTCACCACGGCAAGCACCAGGGGGTCCTTCGACCGTCCTTCGGCGGCTCAGGATGACAGCCCCTACTCCGCCAGAATCCACGCCAGCGCTGCGATCGCCGCTGTGTCCTGCGACAGCTCTTTCGGATCGACTTTGTCGAGCGTGTCGGCGTTCGTGTGGTGATAGTCGAAATAGTGCAGCGGCTCGGGGACGAGGCCGAAGCTGGGGACTCCGGTCTGCGTCAGCGGATCGATGTCCGCGCCTGCTTCTTCCGCCACTTCGAAATGATTGGACGAAACCGCGGCGAGCGGTTTCGTGCGCGTCTCGAGCGCGGTCAGCGCGTCGCCTTTGAGCGTGGTCGTGAATCCGGTCGGCGCGGCGCCGCCGGCGTCGGTCTCGATCGCGGCGACGTGTTTCTCCCTGCCGTGATCCTTCGCGTACTGCAGACCGCCGCGCGACCCATTCTCTTCATTCATGAAAAGAACAGCGCGGATCGTGCGGCGCGGCGTCAGTTTCATTTCTTTCAGGAGGCGCATCGTCTCCATGACCATGGCCACGCCCGAGCCGTCGTCGATCGCGCCGGTGGCGAGGTCCCATGAATCGAGATGCGCGCCGATGAGGACGATCTCTTCCGGCTTCTCGCTGCCGCGGATTTCGGCGATGACGTTTGCGGACATGACATCGGGCAGCGTCCGGGGCGTGAGGATCATGTGCATGCGCACGCGTTTTCCTCGCGCGAGCAGGCGATGCACGAGCATCGCGTCTTCGGCCGTCATCGCCGCGGCCGGGATCTTCGGCTGTTTCGGATCGTAGCGAAGCGCACCGGTGTGCGGCGTCCGCAGCGAGGCCGATCCGACCGAGCGGATCACCACCGCCTTCGCACCGTACTCCGCAGCGCGGCTGGCGCCGGCGCCGCGGAACGCCACGGCGATGCGATACGCCTCGAACGCGCGATGCGCGCGCACGAGATCCATATCCATCGGATTGTTGTAAAAAACGATCTTGCCGCGCAGCCTGGCCGCGCCGAGAGTCTTCAGTTCGTCGAAGGAATCGACTTCGATGACGTCCGCGGTGATGCCGGCGGCCGGCGTGGCCATGCTGCCGCCGATGGCCGTGAGCACGATGTTGTGATCGGCGGGCGAAAGCAGCCGCGCCTCTTCGCGCCCGCGCACCCAATGCGGCACCAGCACCGGCTCGTTCGTGACCGGGATGCCCCATTCGCGGAACTGCTGCGTCGTCCAGGTCACCGCCTTCGCGGCGCCCCTGGAACCGGTGAGCCGCGCGCCGATGTCGTCCGTGATGTGACTCAGCGTCTCGTACGCGCGCGATGTCTGCAACTCGCGCGCGATGATCGCGTCCGCCGTCGATTGCGCGGATGCGGAGAGCGAAAGCAGCAGCGGCAGAAGGCGAATCAAATTCTTCATCGGCGCGGAAGTGTAACGCCCTGGGAGCGCGGGCGGGACGCCCCCGCTCCCAGGGTTACAACTCTTCCGTATCGATCTGCGCGCGCTGCAGCGCGCCGGAGTAGTCGACGTAGATCGATTTCCATTCGCTGAAGACGTCGATACCGGCGATGCCTGCTTCGCGGTGTCCGTTGCCGGTCTGCTTCGTGCCGCCGAACGGCAGATGGACCTCGGCGCCGATCGTCGGGGCGTTCACGTAGAAGATGCCGGTGTACATGTCGCGCATGGCGGTAAAAGCCTTGTTGATGTCGCGCGTGTAGATCGACGATGACAAGCCGTACTTCACGCCGTTGCCGATAGCGATGGCCTCATCGAGCGAATCGCAGCGCATCACCGCGGTCACCGGTCCGAAGATCTCCTCCTGCGCGATGCGCATGTCGGGAGTCACATCCGCGAACACCGTCGGCTGGTGAAAATGACCTTTGCCGTAAACGCCGTCCGTCAGCGTCGCGCCGCCGGCGGTGACCGTTGCGCCTTCGTCCTGACCGATCTTGACGTACTTTGAAATCGTCTTGATCTGCGCTGCCGAAATGTTCGGGCCCATGTCCGTCTGCGGATCGAGGCCGTTGCCGACGCGCAGCGACTTCGCGCGCGCGGAGAGTTTCGAAACGAACTCGTCGTAGATTTTGCGATGCGCGACGATGCGCGAGGCCGCCGTGCAGCGCTGGCCGGCGGTACCGAATGCGCCCCACAACGCGCCGTCGACGGCCAGGTCGACGTCCGCGTCGTCCATCACCAGGATCACGTTCTTGCCGCCCATCTCCAGATGGACGTGCTTGAACTGCGGCGCGCACGCGATCGAAATCTCGCGGCCGACGTCGGTCGAGCCGGTGAACGAAATCACCGAGACCTTCGGATGCGTCAGCATCGGCTGGCCGACTTCCTTGCCGCCGCCGGTCACCACATTGAATACACCGTGCGGCAATCCCGCCTCCGCAAACGCCTCGGCCAGCATCACGACGGACAGCGGCGTCTGCGAGGCCGGCTTGATCACGACCGTATTGCCGCAGATCAGAGCCGCCATCGACTTCCACGCCGGGATTGCGATCGGAAAGTTCCACGGCGTGATCATGCCCGCCACGCCGAGGGGCATGCGCACGGCCATGTTGAACTTGTTGGGGAGCTCGGAGGGGGTCGTCACGCCATGGAGGCGGCGCCCTTCGCCGGCCATCAGGAACGCCATGTCGATCGCTTCCTGCACGTCGCCGCGCGTCTCCTGCAGCACCTTGCCCATCTCGCGCGTCATCTCCGTCGCGATCGCTTCCTTGTCGCGCTTGAGAATGTTGCCGACCGCGTAGAGATAGTCGGCGCGGATCGGCGCGGGCGTCAGGCGCCACGGATGGAAGGCGCGGTCGGCGGCATCGACGGCAGCATTCAGATCGTCGGCGTTCGACTCCTGAAACGTACCGATGAGGTCATCGTCGTCGGCGGGGCTGCGATTCTCGAACGTCTTGCCGGTGGCGGAAGCGATCCACTGGCCGTCGATGTAATTCTTGTAGTCGCGCGTTTCGCGCAGACCGGGAGTGCTCATGATTCCTCCGGTTGGATTTGCAGGATTCTGGAAGGCTACTTCTTCGGCGGCTCCGCGGCGACATTCGGTTTCGCCGATCCCATATCGACCGATCCGCGGAACCGCGCGCCCTCGGCGACGACGATCTTCGGCGCCTTGATGTTGCCTTCGACCGTGGAGCTGGCCACGAGCTCCACCTTCTCATCCGCGGAAACGTCGCCGGTCAGCTTCCCTTCCACGGTCACATTTTTCGCGTGAACGGTGGCCTCGATGCGCGCCTTCGTTCCGACGCGAAGCTCGCCGGTGAGATTGATTTTTCCCCGCACCGTCCCTTCGATCAGGATCGGTTCCGAGCCGGTGACCGTCCCCTCGATCGTCACATTGGGACCGAAAAAGGTGGTGGTATGCGCCGTCTGCGGTTCTGCGCTGCGCGCTTGCGGAGGAGTGTCTTTCGTCGAGAAAAGCGCCATGGGCCGCGAAGCATAGCAGAGCCGGCACGGCAGGCAGGGCAGGTGACGAATCGGTAGCGGCTTGCCGCGCGGCCAAGTAGGCGGGAACGGTGCATTACACTTCGCGCGCTCGTTCAACGCCTGAGGAATCGGGTCGTACGGAGCGCGGAGGGAGTCTTCAGCGTGAGACGTTTTGCAGTGATTCTGACGATCAGTGCCCTGGCATTCTGCAAGGGCAGAGGCAGCAAGGACGAGCAGTACCGAACCGAGAAAGTAGACCGCGGCAATATCACCATGACCGTCACCGCGACCGGCACCTTGTCGGCCGTCACGACCGTGCAGGTCGGCAGTCAGGTGTCGGGTGTCATCGCCAGGCTTTACGCCGACTTCAACAGCCGCGTTACGAAGGGACAGCTTCTGGCCGAGCTTGACCCGACGCCATTTCAGCAGCAGGTCGAACAGCGTCAGGCCGACGTCACCAAGTCGAAGGTTGAAGCCGCGAACACGCGCATCAACTACGACCGCCAGTTGCGACTCGTGAAAGCGGGCCTGTCGCCGCAATCCGACCTCGACTCCGCACGCGCCGCCTACGAAGGCGCGAACGCGCAGGTCCAGCAATCGACGGCGGCGCTCAACCAGTCGCTGACGAATCTGAAGTACACGAAGATCGTCTCGCCCATCGACGGCATCGTCGTCGATCGCGAATACGACGTCGGCCAGACCGTGGCCGCGTCGTTCTCCGCGCCGACGCTCTTTTCCATCGCCCAGGACATGACCAAGATGCAGGTGCAGGCAGACGTCGATCAGTCGGATATCGGCCGGATCGCCGTCGGCCAGCCGGCGCGATTCACCGTGGACTCGTATCCCGATCAGGAGTTCCGCGGCCGCATCTCGCAGATCCGTCTCAACGCCACGGTCAGCCAGAACGTCGTCACGTATCCGGTCATCATCGAAGTCGCGAACCCCGACGAGAAGCTGCGTCCGAAGATGACCGCGAACGTCACCATCGACGTCGCCGTGGTGCGCGACGTCCTGCGTGTTGCAAACGCCGCGCTCCGTTTCAAGCCGGATACGGCGACGGGCGGCGCAGCAGCGACGACTTCGGGCGGAAGCAACGCCAGCTCCACTGCCGCCACGGACA
>JBAVBF010000455.1:0-3345 GCA_049586115.1 Thermoanaerobaculia bacterium
GGACCGGCCTCCTCAACTTTCTCCGCCCCCGCGCGATCGCCGGCGTGGAGACGGTTAGCGACGATGCATTCGAACGCGATGGCGTTCGCGTAACGCATGACGTGGCGCGAAGCGCTGTGCTTGTGAATGACGAGGCGGCGCGCGTTCGTACCATGTTCGACGTCGACGCCGACATCACCGCAATCGAGAAACTCTTCGCACGCGACAAGACCCTCGGCCCGCTGGTTCGCAAGTTTCCCGGCACGCGCGTACCCGGAACATGGGACGCATTCGAGATGGCAATCCGCGCCATCGTCGGACAACAGATCAGCGTGACTGGCGCGACGACGCTGATGGCGCGTATCGCTTCGCGCCACGGCGTCACGCCGCAGTCGCTCATGCGCGCGCGAACGAATCCCGGCATGCCGCAGAGCCGCTGGAACACGATCCGGAGTCTGGCGCGTGCGGTGGCACGTGGCGAAGTGAACTTCGAACGCGGCGCGACGCTCGAGGAGTCGATCGCGAATCTCACGAAGCTCCCGGGCATCGGCCCCTGGACCGCGCACTACATCGCCATGCGCGCCCTCCGTGAGCCCGACGCCTTCCCCCACACCGACCTCGGCATCCGCAAAGCCGCCGGCATGATCAGCGACCGCGAACTGCTATCCCGCGCCGAGGCCTGGCGCCCGTACCGCGCCTACGCAACGATGCTGCTCTGGCGCAGCCTCTGATTTTCTCCGCGAGCTCCGCCTCTCCGCGCCCTCCGCGTGAACCCGTCCCCTGTTACGCTAAGACGCGACTGATGATCTACACCTACGTCGAAACGCTCATCGGCCAGATCCTTGTGGCCGGCGATGAAACCGCCATCGTGGAAATCCACTTCGCGGGCGCGAAGCCTGAGCCGGATTGGACGCACCATCCTGCCGCCCTTCGCGAGGCCGCAAATCAGTTGCGCGCCTACTTCGCCGGCGAACGGCAAACCTTCGATCTCCCGCTCGCCCCACGCGGAACCGAGTTCCAACAATCCGTCTGGAGTGCTCTGCAAAAAATCCCGTACGGCGAGACCACGACCTACTCCACGATCGCCGAACGCATCGGACGACCCGCCGCGGTTCGCGCCGTCGGCGCCGCGAACGGCGCCAATCCGATCCCGATCGTCATCCCCTGCCATCGCGTCATCGGCGCCAGCGGATCACTAACCGGGTTCGGCGGAGGACTCGACGTCAAGCGACAACTGCTGGCGATGGAAGCGCGGGTGGCGGGGCAGACGCTGTTCTAGTCGACGCGAACCGAAAGGAAGATCGTCGATTCACTCGCAGCCCTGGCTTCGCGTAATCCACCCGCCCCCCAAACAGAGATCGCCGTCGTAAAACACGACCGCCTGTCCCGGCGCCACCGCCCGCAACTTCTGCGCGAACTGAACGCGTGCGCGGCCGTCGGGGAGCGGAGTGACGGTGGCCGCGGCGTCCGCGGAGCGGGAGCGAACGCGAGCCTGCACCTCGATCGGTCCGGATGGGGCGATGCCGCTGATCCAGTGGACGCGCTCGGCAGTCAGTTCATCGCGTTCGAGGTCGGAGGCTTCGCCGACCACGACGCGCTTCGTGAACGGATTCACGTCGACGACGTACATGCGTTCCGACGTGCCGCCGATGTCGAGGCCGCGTCGCTGGCCGATGGTGAAGTGGTAGTAGCCGTCGTGGGTGCCGAGAACCTTCCCGGAGACATCGACGATCTCGCCGGCGCCGTCGCCCGGCGCGATGTCCGCTTCGCGCTCCACGATTTTTGCGTAGCTGTCGGTCTGCGGGACGAAGCAGATCTCGTATGACTCCTTCTTGCGCGCCACGGTCAGCCCTGCCTCCTCGGCCACGTCCCGCACCTCGGGCTTTGTCATTTCGCCGAGGGGGAAGAGCGCGCCGCGGAGTTGCTCCTGCGTGAGCTCGAAGAGGAAGTACGACTGATCCTTCGCAAGATGCAGCGCCTTGCGAAGCTCGAAGCGGCCCCCGGCATCGCGTGTGATGCGCGCGTAGTGGCCCGTCGCGATTTTTTCCGCGCCGATCGCGCGCGCCTTCTCGTGAAAGAGATCGAACTTCACGTGGGTGTTGCAGAGCACGCACGGACTCGGCGTAAGGCCGCTCAGGTACGACTGCACGAATGGCGCGATCACCTTCTCGTGAAAATTCTGCTCGAGGTTCAGCGTGAAGTGCGGGATGTCCAGCTTCCACGCCACGCGTCGCGCGTCGGTGAGATCGTCGATCGTGCAGCATCCGCCGTAGGTCGTATCGGCGTTGGCGAGGTTGTCGTACATCTGCATCGACAGACCGACCACCTCGTGTCCGGCGGACTTGAGGATGTATGCGGCGGTCGACGAATCGACCCCGCCCGACATGGCAACGGCAACCTTCACGGTCCTTCGAGAAGCGGCTTCAGCGCAGGCGAAATTCCGAAAGGCACCTGTTGTGCATGCCTCAAGGCGCGTGGTCCAAACCGGTCAGGAAGTGGCGGATAAGAATTGCGTTCTCGTCGTCGATGACGATCCGAGTATTCGGCGGATGATCGTCGCGGCGCTCAAACGCGACGGCTACACCTTCTGCGAAGCGCCCAACGGCAAAGAAGCGCTCGATCTGATGCGGAAAGAGCATCCAAACGTGGTCGTGCTCGACCTGATGATGCCGGTGCTCTCAGGCTGGGAAGTGCTGCAGGCGCGCGAGCTGGAGCCGGAACTGCGGCAGATTCCGGTGATCGTGATCAGCGCGAATCGCGCCCCCGAGGTTGCGACGGCGGTCGACAAAGGGATCTGTGCGTTTTTGCCGAAGCCGTTCGACATCGGCGCGCTGAGCGCGCTGGTGCGGAGTTGCCTGCCGGTCGCGAATGCGCGCAGCGCAACGGTGGCAACCGGCGACGCCGAAGTTCCCGCCTGCTAGGCCGGCACGGCCTTGACGAGATGCCAGCGCTCCGGTTGTCACGTCGTAATGCTTGTAGTCGCGCGACTTGCTAAGATCCCGCTATGTGGGTTTGCATCATCATGGGAAGCGATTCGGATGCCGAGGTCATGTCGCAGGCGTGTGCAGCGCTCGATGAAGTCGGTGTCGCGTATGAAATGAAAGTGGCCTCGGCGCATCGCAGTCCGGATCGCACGAAGCAGATCGTCACCGACTCCGAGCGCGATGGCGCGGGCGTTTTCATCGCCGGCGCCGGGATGGCGGCGCATCTGCCGGGCGTCGTTGCATCGCTGACGACGAAGCCGGTTATCGGCGTCCCGCTCAGCGGCAGCGCGCTGCAAGGCGTCGATGCGCTTTATGCCGTCGTCCAGATGCCGCCGGGAATCCCGGTCGCCACGGTCGCCATCGGCGGCGCGCGCAACGCGGG
>JBAVBF010000456.1:0-2517 GCA_049586115.1 Thermoanaerobaculia bacterium
CCGCAGACCTGACCACGAACACGCGCGACAAAGTGGCCGGCCGAATCTTTTCGCCGAAGCCTCTGAAGACCATGGACGGCGACGAGTACTCGATCGATCTGAAGTTTTCGACCGAGGTCACGCGTCCGCCCGCGGGAACCAAACTGCCGGCCGATGGCGGAGAGCCAGGGAAAGTGCTCAAAACGTTGCAGGCAGCGATCGCGAAGAAGAGTTGGGAAGGCATCAAGATCAACGTGAGCGCGAAGAATGTCGAATCGTTCGATGAGTCCTACCGCACGCCCAAAGAGAACCTCGACGACGCCATCCAGACCCTCGGCTTCTGGCTTCCGAAGAAAGCCGGCAAAATCACCGGCGGTGAGCTGCGCGGCGACAGCGCGATCCTGAATCTCGAAGGAGAGCTCTTCGAAAATCAGAACGCACTGTTTCTCGTGCGTATGATCAAAGAGAACTCACGCTGGGTCTTCGATCGCGCCACGAAGGCGGGCATGATCGACAAGTAGCCGGCTACGCCACTGCCGGTGCGGCCAGCTTGCGATAAAAGAAATCGTCGTCGGGGTCATTCTCGGAGCGGCGAATCGTGCAGTTCAGGCAGTCCAGGCCCGGTTGAACGCGTTCGAATTCGTCACGGAGTGCGTTGAGTGCATCGCCGTTCCAGATTTCGTCGAAGGTCTGCCGCGTCAGGTTGCCGATCGCGGGACGTGACCAGGCCATGCATGGATAGACGTCGCCGTTGGGATGGACGGCGATCGTCGTCCACGGCGTGCGGCAGATCAGTTTTTCGCCAGCGTCCGTGAAGAGATCGATGCTCGCGTGGCGGTCGCGAAGAAAGGCGGCATCGACGACTCCTGTTCGCGCGCAGAACGCGGCCAGCTTCACGCGAGCGATGCGGACCTTCTCCCAGAACGCGGGGCTCGTGTTTTCCTGGATGACGGCCTCGCTCATGCGCGACACGGTTCGCACGGCCACCTCCTCCGCTTCCAGCGATTCAACGAGCGTGAGCAGCGCATCGAAGTGATCGATGTTCAATTCGGACAGTACGTGGTTGATGCGCAGCCGCGGAAGAGTTGCGTTCCGCTCGCGCCGCCGGGTTCGCAGCAATGTGAAGTTTGCGACGACGCGTTCGAAGTTCGCGCCGATGCGAACCGCCTCGAAGATTTCTTTCGTCCCGCCGTCGATCGACACGATTAGTCGCGTGAGTCCCGAGTCGAGAATCATCGCGATCGACTCCTCGCTCATCAGCGTTCCGTTCGTAATCACGTCGCTGAACGGCACGCCGTACGTTCGCAGTGCGCCGAGGCGTTCCGGAAAATCGCGGGTCATGAACGGCTCGGTCATCAGCGACAGGCAAACGTAATTTGCGCGCGGAAAAAGCTCGCTGGCGATCCGATCGTACGCCCAGCGCGGGAGGTCGTATTTCGCGAGCGCGTCCACGCGGGGATCGCTGAAGCCGCACATCTGGCAACGCAGGTTGCACTTGTTGTTCTGATCCATGAAGACGCTGAGGAAGCGATCGGTGCTGGGCGAAGGCCCGCGCCACAGAAGCTTCCGCCGCAGCTCGTCGAGTTCGTTCGCGTCGCAGTACTCCGGCATTGGAAGGGATACGGAGAGCCGGCTCTCCGCGTCTACGCCGCCGTTGCTTCGACGTACGCCATCGGGATCGTCAGCCGCAACTCGCCGTGCTCGTCGAGTTTGCTGCGAAGCCGCCCAAAGACTTCGCGCTCGTTGCCGGGGACGACTGTCTTCCAGCCGCCGAGGAAGCCGAGCTTGATGAAGTAGTGGTTGAAGAGCGCGGTGCCGCTGGCGAAGCGCATGACGGACTCGCGTTCGACGACGCGCGTGATTTCGAAGCCGCCACCTTCGAGCAGCTCGCGGACGCTGGCAATCGTAGCGCGATGTTCGATGTGATCGCGAAGCCGCTTCGATGCCTCGGCATCATCGCGGACGACTTCGGCGAAGACGTCGTAGAACTCCTGCATGTGGCCTTGCAGGTTCGTCGTCAACGCGAGCGTCGCGCCAGGCCTGGCGACGCGGCGGCATTCGCGGATGGCGGCGGCGCGATCGTCGAAATTGTTGACGCCGAGGTTGGAGACGATCAGGTCGAAGGTGGCGCCGGCGAACGGCATTGCGTTCGCGCTTCCTTCGTGCAGCGTCACGTTGCGCGTTCCGCGGCCGGCGATTTTTTCGGCGGCGCGTCGGAGTCCGCCGCTCCAGGGATCGATGCCGTGAACATGCGCGCGGCCGCCGAAACGTTCGGCCAGCTCGATGAGAGGGAAGCCGGTGCCGCAGCCGACGTCGAGCGCATTCGTCACCTTCGCCAGCGGAACTTCC
Organism: Thermoanaerobaculia bacterium; assembly: GCA_049586115.1. Classification (GTDB taxonomy): domain Bacteria; phylum Acidobacteriota; class Thermoanaerobaculia; order Gp7-AA8; family Gp7-AA8; genus JADGNZ01. The sequence goes on from JBAVBF010000456.1 coordinate 2,329, forward strand.
TCGAGCAGCAGCAACCCGAACATCGCCGACCAGAGCGCGACCTCGTCGTACGCGGCGATCACCTGGGGCGCATTGAAGTCGGGATCGAAATCGAGAAATGCCAGATCGTCCATGCCGCATCGTACGTGCGCCGGCAGGCCGACGTCGTGTAGAGCGTCTTCGACGGCCCCAATGGCCTTAACGTAGGTT
>JBAVBF010000457.1:0-4663 GCA_049586115.1 Thermoanaerobaculia bacterium
GCGCACGGCCTGACCGTCGAACGCGCCGACGATGCGCCGTCCGCACGCCGCGCGCGCTTCACGATGCGCAGCTCGCCGTCGCTCGAACAGCTGTACGTCTTCGGCGGAAGCGGAGCCTATCGCCCGCATCTGCTGGCCGAGGCCATCGTCACGCAGATCGAGCCGCGCAGCGGCGTGCATACCGCCACCGTCAAAGCCTTCGTCGCGCCGGTGCACTCAGGCGACGGCACCGTGCAGTGGACCGAGGCGCGCCCGATCGATCCGGAGACGCTCGACATTCGCGCCGTTCCCGATCCGAACCACGACGTCGACGACTCACTCAAACCCGAGACGCTGATGCAGGGTGCGCTGCAATCCGAGGACGCGTTCCGGCAATACGTGGCCGGAACGGCGCGCCTGACCGTCTTCCACAATCCCGAGTTCGCGATGTATTCGCAGCAGGGGGAGTCTCGCAATGATTTCCTGACCCGCTGCAACGAAGAAGCGAAGCGCCGCATCGAAAAGGAGCAGGAACGCCTGGAAGGTTCGTTCCGCCGCCGCATCGACCAGGTCAAAGAGCGCTCCGAGCGCGACACCCGCGAACTCGACAACGATGACACCCAGCCGATGGAGCAGCGCGGTCAGGACGTGAACGTCGCCTGGGGTCAGGCGCTCTACAACATCACCAGCGGCAAGCCCGCCGGCGTCGTCGAATCGTCGCATTCCGTGCGCGAAGACGACTACCTCTCCCGCATCCGCCAGATCCAGCGCTCCTGGGAAAAAGAGCTTCAGGTGATCCGCGAAGATCTCCAGTCCAAAGCCCGCGAAATCGAAGAAATCGTGGTCACGCCAACCGCGAAAAACATCGAGATCACGAAGTACCTGATCCTCTGGGCCGCCGGTCTCTAGCCTCCGGAATACCCCTTTCATCGACGTGTTAGGATGCGAACCCGAGTCGGGCAGTAGCGCAGCCTGGTAGCGTACCTGAATGGGGTTCAGGTGGTCGGGGGTTCAAATCCCCCCTGCCCGACCAAAGCTTCCCCCCCCCTCCCAGACCCTGAAACGTTCCTTGAGTGGCGGTTGCGCGCGCCGATCAGCCGGATCACTTGATCAACTCACGGCATTCGCCGCCGGCGTTTTCATCGCATCGGCCAGGATCACGTCCGCGGCTTTCTCCGCGATCATGTAGATGGGCGTCACGATGAAAAAGCCGGGGATGCGCGGGAACACGGAAGCGTCGACGACTCGCAGGTTCTCGACGCCGATGACGCGGAAATTGCTGTCCACCACGGCCTCGGGATCGCTCGGTTTGCCCATTCGATTCGAGCACGATGCGTGATGGCCCCATGCGTTGACCTCGATGAAGTCCCGAATCTGGTCGTCGGTCGCTGTATCGGGTCCGGGAATGACTTCTTGCTTGATGGCTGTGTTGTGCTTCGAGACCTTGCGGACGAACTTGACTCCTTCCAGAACGGCGTCGACATCGTGCTTGGCGGTGACCGGCTCATCGAAATACTCGAAGTTGATCTCGGGCCGTTGGCGCGGATCGGATGACGTGAGGCGCACATACCCTCCCGGGTTTTGCGTGTGTGCTTTCAGGATCAGCCAGGTGAGATAGTTCTTCGTCCGCTCCACTTCCTTCGAGTAGCCGGGGAAATAGCCGTGGAAGTTGCCGGCCAGTGCGAACATGAACAGATCGGGATCGGGAACGTCAGGCGATGACTTCTTGATCGCCACGAGCAAGGCCCCGTTGGTTGTGTAGACACCCTTTCCGTTCTGCCATTGGACGTAGCAGGGATCGCCGGTCACATTCGTCGTGGGCGGCGGCGCGAAGGTAGCGTCTTCGATGATCTTCCAGTCCTGTTTCATCTCGCTGACGACGCCAACTTCATAGCGGTCCTCCAGCTTCGTTCCCACTCCGGCACGATCAGCGAGCACTGGGATGCCGAACTGCTGGAGATGCGCCGCCGGTCCGATGCCTGAGAGCATGAGGAGCTGGGGTGAGTTGAATGCACCTCCGGCGAGGATGACCTCGCGCGAGCAGTAATACTGCTTGACCTCGTACGGATTGTCGTCGGAGGCCTGCGGATCGGCGCGGTAGAGGTGCTCTCCTTCCCAGCACTCCACGCCGATGGCTCTTTTGTTCGCGTCGAACAGAATCTTCGCGGCCAGATTGCTCGACTTGACGACCAGTTTCTGCGGGAACTTTGCCCGCGTGCGGTTGATCAGCTCGCGCGTGCCCGCGCGCCGGCCTTCGAGCGTGGACAGCGGGGCGAACGCGATCCCTTCGAACTGCGGCGTACGCCAGTCGTTCGGATCCTGAGGGAGATCGGGAAGCGCTCCGCTCATGCCTTCCAGCCACGCGGTCTTGATCGCTTTCAACACCGTCTGCAGCACGGCTGGATCGCCTAATCCTAGGCTGAGATCGAGATCGGCAGTGGTCAGCCATCCCTTGAACCCGTGACGCGAGGCTGGATCATTTGTGTAGGTGCAGCGTTCCAGCTTCTCGAAGTAAGCCCGCATCTTGTCCGGCGCCCACGACGGATCGCCGGTCAGATCGGCGATGTACTGCCAGTCGCTGCTGTGCGGGTACACCGTGATCATGGCGTGGTGCTGGGTGCAGCCGCCGAGCGTGCCCGCGCGCGGGTAGAAGACGCCGCCTTTGTCCGGGTAGTACTTCTTGTCGCGTTTCGAGCGTTCTTCGTCTTCGTAATGCTTGACGAAGAACTCCCACGACATGTCGGGATGTTCGCTGGCGAAGGCGTGGAGGACCGGAACGTTGTACCAGTCCTGCTCCGGGGCCTGACCGGCCTCGATGAGGCCGACCTTGTAGCCGGCCTCGGCGAGGCGAGCCGCCACCGGCCCGCCGCCGGCGCCGGATCCGATGACGATGTAGTCGAAGTCGGGATTCTGTGGAGTACCGATGGCAAACCTCCTTCAGAACGTCTTGAGGAACTCGATCAACGCGCGCTTGTCGGCGTCGGGCAGATCGGTTCCGAAGTAGTGACCCTTGTCCTCGATGAAATCGGGACAGGTATTGAGTGCGTACAGTTTCTTCACCACGTCTGACGCCAGCCAACGCTTCGTGGCCGCATCGCCTGTCAGACCTTCGCTCTTGATGGACTTCATCACCTTCACAGCCTCGATGAGCAGGCTGGCCAGATCGCCGGCCTTGAACACGCCGTTCAGCTCGAGGTTTGTGTTCGTCAGCAGATTGACCGGGGTCCCTTTCGGGATCGGACCGAAGGCGAAGTACTTCTCGCCCGTCGTCGCATCGGTTTCCATGTGATCGCGCAAAAGGTGACGCAGAAGTTTCGATTCGAGGTACGAATCGGGCACCTTCAGCCAGCTCTCCTCGGTCGTCAGCCAGAGGGAGGTCGACTGGCCATCCGCGCCGTCCTTGTTGCCCGCGGCGCCGGCGCGTTTCTCCGGCCAGAGCATTTTGTCGATGCCGTCGTTGAAGGCCTCCATCCGTTCCTCGACGGAGACGCCATGCACGTGTTTGCCGACCGCGTTGTTGTGGAGAAACGGAGCGGCGCTCCAGACGCTGACCAGGGAGGCCGGACGATAGTAGCCGCGGCCGCCGCCCGGGACGGTCCATTTGCTGTCGGTTTTTGCGATGGGGTCCCACACATCGATCGCGCCGACGGGCGGCAGCGTCTTGTACGTTTCGGACGAGAAGTTATCCCAGATCTGTCCTGCCATGCCGTTGCTGCCGACCGCGCGCTCGGCGTTCGTCCTGATCTCGGTGATCGGTATCCGCTCTTCACTGCCGAGGAGATTGCCGTCGAGGAAGTCGGGCTCCATCACTGCTTTTTCGAACCAGGAGCGTCCGTCGGGGGACCGCGGATCGATGCCTTGCGGCGGCCGCTTGCTGGAATGACAGCGGGCGCAGTTGCGAGCAAAGGTGAGCTTCCCGCGGTCGAGTTGCTTCTGATCGGCGGTGAGGTACTTGCTGCCGCCCGGAGCATCGGCGAGCTTGTGCGGCTTCGCGAACTTGATCAGGTACCCGGCCAGATCGGGCGCGGCGTTCTCGCTCCAGTTCCACGCCGGTGACAGCTTCTGCGCATCCTTCACCCGGATCGGGGTCTGCTTCTTGATGCCCACCAGCGGCTTGAAGTTGCGCGTCCACTGTTCCCAGTATTCGCCGATGTTCAGGTACACGCGCGAAAGCGCTCCGTGGAGACCGACGGAGTCGGCGCCGTCCTTGAGGACGCGCGGAGTGACCACCATGTCGTGACTTCCCGGCGCGTATTCGAGGTTCTTGAGATCGGCCGCGCCGCCGCTGATTTTCTCCGGTACCGCTACGGCCACGCGCCCGGGCGGCGGGAGGTTGTAGACCGCATTCATCGTTCCGGGGTTGTTCAGATAATCGGTGGCGATGAACGCCGTGTCGAGCGTTCCGGCCGGATTCGTCATCAGAATCTGCTTGATGAAGTTGTCTGGGCCGAGGTCGTGGGCGAATACCTCATAAATTTTCAGATAGTGCTGGCCCACATAGTCGGAGAAATTGCCGAAATCGGCTTCATTCGGGTCGGCCGGCGGGTTCACCGGATCCGGCCCGACGTGGCAGAACGAGCAGGCCATCCCGACGCGGTAAGGCCGCTCGAGCCTGGGGTTCTTGTAGTAGTTCGGATCATCCCAGTAGCGTTTCGCGTCCCACTTCGCGGGATCGAATTTCGGG
>JBAVBF010000458.1:0-4339 GCA_049586115.1 Thermoanaerobaculia bacterium
GCGACGATCTCCTTCGCCTCTTTCCGCGCCTGCGCGACCTGCCAATGCACGCGTACGTCGTCGGCGGGGCGGTTCGCGACCTGACGATCGGGATCGCTCCCGCTGACGTTGACGTGGCCTGTCTCGATCCTCTCGCTTGCGCACGCGCGTTGCGACGCAGAGTCATCCGTCTCGGGCGCGAAGAACATCTCAGCGCGTATCGCGTCGTCGACGGCCCTCACGTTTACGACTTCGCCGCTCTCCTCGACAACAGCATCGACGCCGATCTCGCTCGCCGCGATTTCACAATCAACGCCATGGCCGTCGATCTGGAATCGGGCGAACTGCAAGATCCGCACGGCGGCCGCGCCGACCTCGCGCGCCGCCTCGTGCGCATGATCGACGCATCGAATTTCGACGATGACCCGCTGCGGATGTTGAAGGCGATTCGGATGGCGGTGCGATTCGACTTCGAAGTGGACGAGGAGACGCTGAACGCGATCCGCATCCGCGCGGAACGTATCGCCGAGGTCTCCGTCGAGCGCGTCGCGTACGAGTTGACGGTGATCTTTTCCGCGAATGTGTTTCGCCGAGCCGTGACGCTGCTTCGCGAAACGCGGCTTGATGTCCCGCTCTTCGGACGTCCGCTCGACGCCGGCTTTTACGTGGATGACGTTCCGCTCGCCGCCGCGCTGGCGCTGCTCGCCGATGACGCGCACGCGTTCGTGAAGCGCTGGCGCCTCAGCGATGCGCTGATGCGCGAGATCCAAACGTTGCAGAGATTGCTCGCCTCACACTCGCTGCTCGATCTCTACGACGCCGGCGACGCGATCGCCCGCCAGCTTCCCCTAATGCTCCGTGCCCTCGGCCGCGACGAGCGCATCACCTTCCCCGATTTCGCGATCAAGCCGCTGCTGACCGGCGACGAAATCGCCGCGCTTGCGAACATCGAGGCCGGCCCGCGGATCGGCGTATTGAAGCGCGCGCTCCTCGAAGCGGAACTGGAACGCCGCATCACCTCGCGCGACGACGCCGAGAAGTTCATCCAGACGCGTTAATCTGCGTTTGATCTGCGTTTGATCTGCGGATCAATTCGTCAGCGTCACGTGCACTTCGCCGAACGTCGTGCGGACGTTCACATCCGACCGGCCGCTCGCGTTGTGGAATCGCGCCACGCGCGGGAAGACGCCCTCGTTCTCGATGTAGTGATCGCCAAAGTACGTGTGGACCTCGCCGATCGAGACGGATGCCGTGAGGTCGCGGACGTTCGCGCGCGGCGTGCGCACGTGGACTTCGCCCGCGCGGAGATCGGTGTCGATGCTGCCGAAGGTGCCGTCGATGTTGACCGCGCCGTAGCGCGTGTTCATGTCGACATCGACGCCCGGCGGCACTTCCACCGTCAGATCGACCGTTGAATGAAAGCTCCTCGCGCTCCAGCTCTGCGCGTTCGGTCCGAATTTGCGCCGCACCGTTGCCTCGTCGCCCTCGATCACGACCTCGGCAGAGATGTCGTCGACGATCTGCTGCTCTTTCGCTCGGCGAGTGTGTCCGTCGAAGTGGCGTTCGGCCGTGCCGTTGACGGCAATACGGTCGCCGGCGCCGTTGCGGATGCGCACCTCGCCGGCGGGGATGTCGATGACGACGCGCCGCACACGTCCGCGCGCCGCGGTCGAAAACGGATGCGAGACCTCGTCGTCGGCCAGCGCTGCGCCGGCGACGAGCATGAACGCCACGCTGAGAAAGAGTGATTTGCGCATCGGGCGATCCTCCGCGTGTGAGAACGGTGGAGCGCCGAAAAGGTTATCGAAAAAAAACGAGGGGCCCGAAGGCCCCTCGCAGTTACGACTCCCCAAAAGTCGATGATGTGCTTACTTCTTCTTCGACGACTTCTTCGCTGACTTCTTAGCTGCAGCAGCCTTTTTCTTTGCGGCCATTAAGCTCACCACCTTTCATGCCGTACGGGACCTCACGGTCGCGCCTACTTGGCAAAAAACGCCGGATCTCTCCGGCCAACTTACTTTCGCGTGGGGGTTGCGGCAGGGATGGGAGGGACGACGACCTTCAACATTCACCGGAGCTTCGAGGTTGTTTGTCCAGTTCGTGGCGATCATCGTTTTCTTGATCGTTAATATGCGATCGTTAAGTCATATTGTCAAGCAATTGTTTATGAAAATCGTAATCGAGATGCGTTGTTCCACGTCCGTTCCACGGAAATCGGCGATTCAGCGCGCGATGGAGGCGCGATACGCGGCGCGCGTGAGCTCCGCGCAACGCGTCCACGTGAACTCTTTCGCGCGCATGATGCCGCGCGATGCGAGCGCGGCCCGCAGCGATTCGTCCGACGCGATGCGCGTCATCGCATCGGCGATCGACGCAGCATCCGGCTCGACGTGCAGCGCGGCATCGCCGGTGATCTCGACGAGCGCCGCGGTGTTTGACGAGATCACCGCGCAGCCGCTGGCCATCGCCTCGAGCGCCGGCAAGCCGAATCCTTCTTCGCGGCTCGGCATCACGAGCGCGATCGCGCCGCGGTAGAGCGCCGCCAGCTCGGCATCGCTGACGAATCCCGTGACGACGACGCGCTCGCGCGATTTGAATCGTTCAAATGCAGCTCCGGTGAGCACGAGCGACGCGCCGCCGATTTTCGAGAACGCGTCGACCAGCACCTCGACGTTCTTGTGTGGCTTGTCGTTGCCGACGTAGAGGAAGTAGCGGCCCTCGGCAGCCTTGCCGTTCCCGGAAAACGGCGCGCCGACGCCGTTCGGCGTCACGATCACGTGATCGTCCGCGCAACCGAACGTGCTCACGATCTCCCGCTTCACCGTCTCGCTCACCGTGAGCACGCGACGGCTTCTCCTCACGGCCCGGCCGATCATCTGCCTCGCGTACAGCCGCGCGACCGGACTCGCATTGCGGAGGTGGATGAGGTCGTGAATCGTGACCACGAAGGGGACGCGCGTGAACGGCACGACGTAGTGCGGTGCGTGAAAGAGATCGAGTCTGGCGCGGTCGGCTGCACGCCCCAGGACGACGATCTCGCGGATGGAGTAGTGGGGAGCGTCGACGCTGATGTGCTCGACGCCGGCCGGAATCCGATGCGCGAGCCGCTGCGGTGCGAACGCGACGTACGTATCGCCGCCGTCCGCCGCGAGCTGTTGCAGCAGTCCGCGGATGTAGGTGCCGATCCCGAAGTCGGCGATCTTCCGCGCGTCGATCCCGATCCTCATGGCGCCGCCTCGGCGAAGAGTTGCGTCATCAGTGTCGCGCTCCGATCCCACGTGTATGTTCGCGTGCGGTCCGGTCCGCGGTCCCGCAGCTCGCGGCGCAGCGATTTCTCGGACAGCAGGCGCATCAACGCAACGCGAAGTGCGTCGCGGTCGCCGGGATCGACGAGCAATGCCGCGCCGCCGGCATACTCCGGAATCGCGCCCGTGCGCGTTGCGATGACCGGCGCGCCGCACGCCATCGCCTCGAGCGGCGGGATTCCGAATCCTTCGTATCGCGACGGATAGACGAATGCGCGCGCGTGCCGATACAACTCGCGCAGCGTGGTGCGATCGACGTACCCAGTCACCTCGGCATCGCGCGGAAGTCGAACGTCACCCCATCCCGCGTCACCGCAGAGAACCAGCCGCGGACGCGGGTGTGGTAGCGAGTCCCATACCGCCAGCAGATCATCGAGCCCTTTCCGCGGTTCGATCGTGCCGACGAAAAGCACGTAATCGTCTTCGCCGCCATCGGGAGTGAAGAATTCATCGACGCCGTTCGGCACGATTTCCACCCTCGATCTCGAAACGCCAAACCAGCGCACGGCCTCCTCGGCCACATTCCGGGAAACGGCGGCGATGCGCGTGGCCATTTGCAGGCTGCGTCCGATGAAAACGTTGAACGACAGCACCGTTTTCGCGCGATGGCGGAACGGCATCGTGAGCGAGCTGAAATCGTGCAGCGTGGCGACGGACGGGATGCGAAGCGCGAGCGGCAGCGTTCCGTGCGGCGCCCACAGCACGCCGTTCGTTGCGATGCGCGGAAGCATGAGCTGTTGCCACGCCACGCCGAACGGCATCGGATCGACGCGAAACGCGCAGCGTTCGAGTCCTGATCGATCGACGATCTCCGCATGCGACGCGATCAACGGTGCGTCGTTCAACCGCCGCGCGATCTCGGCGGTGTGAACGCCGATGCCGGTCCGGTTGCCGACCAGCGCGCGGCCGTCGATCGTGATGTGCATGTCGCGAGTTTACGTGGCTTGTGTGGCACAGACACTCTTGTCTGTGCTTTGGCAAGATGAAGCATCTGGAACCTGCAAGCCGTTTCTGATTTTTCAGTTTTTCGCGAGCCTCACCAGCACAGACAGGAG
>JBAVBF010000459.1:0-3654 GCA_049586115.1 Thermoanaerobaculia bacterium
GCGGACTGAAAGATCGCGGCCTCGGCACGGCCACGATCGGCATCGAAGAGACGACGAAGCTGGTCTGGAGTGAAGGCATCGCCGCCGCCGCGCCGCAATCCAAAGTCGTCCTCGGCACCGCCATCACCGCCGGCTGCCGCATGATCAAAGACGCGCACGAACTGGCGCTGATGCAGCTCGCCAACACCGCGACGTTGAAGGTCTACAAGGCCGTGTACGAATCGCTGCAGCCAGGAATGACGCAGCACGACGTCTCCGAGTTGATTTCGCAGGCGTACAAACGCGTCGGTTTTTCCGGCGAAGCGAGCGTGCAGACGGCGCAGTGGACCGCGTTGCCCCACGGCTCGTCCACGTCTCAGGTGATTCGCGAAGGCACGATCATCATGGTCGACGACGGCTGCACCGTCGAAGGCTACCAATCCGATATCACGCGTACGTTCGTGCTCGGCTCGCCGACAGCAAAGATGAACAAGGTCTTCGACATCGTGAAACGCGCGCAGACCGCTGCGTTGAATGCCGCGAAGCCCGGTGCGCCGCTCGAATCGATCGATGCCGCCGCGCGCGACGTCATCGTCGCCGCCGGCTACGGCCCCGGCTTCAAGTACTTCTCGCACCGCCTCGGCCACGGCATCGGCATGGACGGTCACGAGTGGCCGTACCTGGTGAAGAACAACATGTTCGGCTGGGAGAGGTCGTTGCGCGCGCAGCCGGGGATGACCTTCAGCGACGAGCCCGGCGTCTACATCCGCGGCGAGTTCGGCGTCCGGCTCGAAGACGACATGTACATCACGACCGACGGCGCGAAGCTCTTCACGCCGCAGTCGGAATCGCTGGAGAAGCCGTTCTGACGACGATCCGCGAGATGCTCGAGAACATCGAGCGCGACACGCTGGTGCCGCGCGCGGCGCTCAGCGCGGAAACGCGCGGGCGCGATCGCGAGGAGGCCGAGGACGACATTCGGCCGTCGTATCAGCGCGACCGCGATCGCATCATTCATTGCAAGGCCTTTCGCCGGCTGAAGCACAAGACGCAGGTGTTTCTCGCACCCGAGGGCGATCATTACCGCACGCGGTTGACGCATGTCCTCGAAGTCACGCAGATCGCGCGCACGATCGCGAAATCGCTGCGCCTCAACGAAGTGCTCACCGAGGCCATCGGACTCGGTCACGACCTTGGCCACTCCGCGTTTGGTCATGCAGGCGAGGCGGCGCTGAACAAACTCGTAAAGGGCGGCTTCGATCACTACCGGCAATCGGTGCGCGTCGTCGAAGTGCTCGAAAACGACGGCCGCGGTTTGAACCTCACCGTCGAAGTCCGCGACGGCATCCTCAAACATTCGAAAGGCGAAAAGGGCGAGCTGCTGCGGCGCCGTCCGAAGTCGCGCGCGCTCACGCTGGAAGGCGACATCGTCCGCATCTCCGACATCATCGCGTACGTCAATCACGACATCGACGACGGCATTCGCGCGGGTGTACTGACCGAGGACGACATCCCGAAAGAGATTCGCAAGGCGCTCGGCAACAAAGGCGGCGACCGCATCGACCGCATGGTGCGCGACGTCATCGACTCCACGCTGGCCTGCGATTACGAGCAGATTTCCATGTCCGCCGACGTGCTCGGCGCGCTGGAAGAGCTGCGGACGTACATGTTTCAGAACATGTACCTGACGCCGACGGTGCGCGGCGAATTTGTAAAAGCGCAACGGACGCTGACCGCTCTCTTCGAACATGTGATCGCGAATCCCTCGGAGTTCCTCGATCTGTCGCGCGATGACTCGGTCGAACGGCTGGCCATCGATTTCATCGCCGGCATGACCGACCGCTACGCGATCAATCTCTACGAACGGCTCTTCGTCCCGCGAGCGTGGGTTTGAATCCGCACGCCGTCATCTTTGATATGGACGGCCTGCTGCTCGACAGCGAGCCGCTGTACCGCGTGACGTGGCAAACCGCCGCCGCGGACCTCGGCTTTCCCATCGACGATGTGCTCTACGAACGTTTCGTCGGCCGTGGGAACAGCGAAGCGGAGCAAATTCTGCGCGAGCACTTCGGCGACGCACTGCCGCTCGACGCGTTTCATAAACGCTGGCGCCGCGATTGGGATGAACGCCTTGCCGCATCACCGCTGGCGCGCAAACCGGGAGCGGTCGAGCTGCTCGATGTGCTCGAACGACGCGGCATCCCGAAAGCGCTGGCAACGTCATCGCCGCGCCTTCTCGCCCTTCGATGCCTCGGCGATCTAGCCTCGCGTTTCGCGGCGCTCGCGTTCGGCGACGAGGTCTCCCATTCGAAGCCGGCCCCCGATCTCTTCCTCCTAGCTGCGAATCGCCTAGGCATCGAACCAGCGAACTGTCTCGTGCTCGAAGACTCCGAGGCCGGAGTCCGCGCCGCGCGCGCCGCGGGGATGGACGTGATCATGGTTCCCGATCTCGTCCCGCCATCGGAGGAAGTCGCCTCGATGGCAACGCGCGTTTGCGAGACACTGGATGAGGTCGTCGCTAACCTGTCATCCTGAGCCGCGAAGCTGTGTAGACGAAGCCGGAGCAGCGCAGGACGGTCGAAGGACCCCCAACCTGCAACTCCGGCTGGGCGGCGGCTTTTGCAAATGGCAAGCACCGAGGGGGTTCTTCGACCGTCCTACGGCGTTCCGCGCTTCGCGCTCCAACGCCTCCGGCGGCTCAGGATGACAGTCCCTACCGCGACGTACGATGCCGCAGCGCCAACTCGGGGCCGATCGAAAACGCAGGCGCCATCGTCACGGTCGTGTTGTTGCCGGCGTTGTCGGCGAGGTCCAACTTCAGGTCGACCAGTCCCCCGGCCACATTCGCGACGCTGGCCAGGTCGACGCGAAAAAGGATTCCGGCTCCGCTGATTGCGGGAGCTTCGATCATCTGCGTTGCCGTCAGCGGACGCCAGGCGGTTTCGCCTGAGTAGCGATACGAGACCGCGGTGGCGTCGGTGCGGATCTGTTGATAGACGCGGTTGCTGGATCCAAGCAGGCCGAAATCGGCGGCGGAAAAGAGGAGCGAGCCGCTGCCGTGCGGATCGAGCCTTGTCGCCACCGCGCCGTTCCCGTCGAGCATCATCATCGTCGTCAGCATCGGCGGGAGGTAGTCGGCGCGCGTTGAATCGAGATCCATCGCGACCACGGTCGTCTTATTCACTCCCGGATAGAGACTTCCGTTGTTTGTGGCCTCGAGGTGGTACGCGCCTTTGACGGAAACATCGACCGGGAAGAGATATCCGACGTTCGGCAGCCGCACCCCTTTGCTGTCAACGAGCAGCGTGTTCGTGCCGCTGCGGTCGGCGAGGCGCAACTCACCGAGCGGTCCGAACACGTCCGTCGTCCAGGTGAAGCGGAGATTGCCGGTGGGCACGATCTGCGATGCGGCAAAGCGAGGTCCGAGACCGAACTCGTAGCTCGAGCCGCTGTAGGTCCACGGCAGGATGCCGGCAGCGGAACTCGGGCCCACGAGCTTGTCGTCGATGACGCGCAGCAGCGGCGTCGTGTATTGCGTCGCGGTGTCGGCAATCGCGGTGAAGCTGATGCCGTACGAGTAATTGGGATTGACGTCTGGAGAGACGAAGACGCGCCCGGTGACGATCGGCTCGTCGACGATGCCTGTCGCCGAAATGCCGCCGCCCGATGAGGGAG
>JBAVBF010000460.1:0-1918 GCA_049586115.1 Thermoanaerobaculia bacterium
GCCGAGGCCAGCGCGCGCATGGTGCGAAAGAAAAAGCAATCGCGCTTCGCGTCCATTGCGGCTGCCGCGGTCATCGTCATCGGCGCAGCGTCGGGCTTCGTCTGGATGCGCAACCGGAATCAGGACACGGCGCCGGTCGTGGTGAAGAAAGCTGCCGGCTTGCTTCCGGCGACGGCAGCAACGCCGCGCAGGATCGTCATCGAACCGTTTCTCGTCGAGCCGCCGGATCCGGCCATGCAGCAGCGTGCGGACGCAATCCGGCTGGCGGCCACGGAGATCCTGCGGTCGTTTCCCGAAGTACGCGTGGTCGATGCGAAGGCTGCGGACGTAAGCGCATACACCGCGAAGTTTACCGGTGGCGCCGCGGCGCCGCAGATCGTGCCGGTCACGGACTCGAAGAAGCCGGCCGAGGGGCAGGCAACGGCGTTGATCGACGCATCGAGCGGCATTCAATCGTTCGTCTCCTGGATTGCCGCCGACCTGAAGATTCCGCCGCGCGTCGCCGCGAGCGCCGATGCATACAACGCGTTCGCTGACGCAGCCGCCGCGCATGCCGCGAACGATGATGCGAAGACCGACGCCGCGCTGCGAAACGCGATCAAGGCGGACAGCCACTTCCTGCCGGCGCAACTAATGGCCTTCCGCTACTTCGACTCGAAAGGAAGAGACGGCGATGCCGTTGCCGCTGCGAAGCAGATCGTAGCGATCGATCCGGCGAACATGGATGCCTCGCGCCGCGTGGCGCGCGCGAGTCTCGCAGCAGGCGATTTGACGTCCGCGTTCACGACGTACGCGGCCGTGCTGCAACACGAACGTGCCGATGTCGATGCGCTCAACACGATCGGACGGTACGCGCTCGCCGCCGGCGACAACGATCGTTTCGCCGCGGCGCTGAAGCGGCTCGGCACCTCGGACGCCGGAGCCGTTCACGCTCCTGACGCGCTTGTTGCCTCGGGCCGTATCGATAGCGCCGCGGACAAGTACTACGACGACGAACAGCGCATGCCGCGAAATCCGTCGCTCGCGCTGAAGATCGGCCGCATCGCCGTCCTCCGCCATTCGACGGAGATGGCCGGCCTCGAGCTGAAGAAGCTGGAGCAGTCGGATCCAAAGTACGGTGCGCACATTCTCAAGGCCTACATCGCGGCGCAATCGCGCAACAAGGCAGCGGCCGCCGACGAACTCAAAGTCGCCGAGGCGGCGTCGAAACCGGGCGACGACTACTGGACGAGCGTCGCTGAAATCGCGGCGATGAATGGCGACGCGCGCGGCGTCAACGACGCCCTCGAACGCGCCGCGGCGCGCAAGGAGCCGACCGCGAGCTACGTCCTCTCCAATCCCCTTTTCGGATTTCTGCAGAGCGACGCGCGATTCCTGAAGATCCGCGCGAAGCTGGCCGCGCAGCAGACTGAGATCCGCGCGGCACTGGCCGGCGTGACGTTGTAGATTCCGCTCATGATCATCACCGCCCGACTCACGTTCTCAGCCGCGCACCGGCTGAACAATCCGAAATACGACGCCGATTGGAATCGCCGCGTCTACGGCAAGTGCGACAACCCTCGCGGCCACGGTCACAACTATGTGATCCACGTCAGCGTGAAGGGAACGATCGATCCGGAGACTGGCATGGTGATCGATCTGAAATTGCTGAAGGACGTCGTTCGCCGCCGCGTCATCGATCGCGTCGATCACACGAACCTCAATGAGGACGTCGATTTTCTGCAGGGCGTGATTCCGACCGCGGAGAACCTTGCGCGCGCGTTCTGGCAGCAACTCGCGCCGGCGATCACCGAGGGGACGTTGCACGAGGTTCTGCTGCAGGAGACGGAGAAAAACTCCGTGGTCTACCGGGGAGAAGACGAATGAATTACGACTTGGCCATGATGGCGCTGGACGGTCTGATGCGAACGCCGTTGAC
>JBAVBF010000461.1:0-2040 GCA_049586115.1 Thermoanaerobaculia bacterium
CCTTTCACTCTTCACTCTTCACCCTTCACTCTTTGATTGGACGCATCAGCGGGAAAAGGATTACGTCGCGGATCGACGGCGAGTCGGTGAGGATCATCGTCAGCCGGTCGATGCCGATGCCTTCGCCGGCCGTCGGCGGCATGCCGTATTCGAGCGCGCGGACGTAATCCTCATCCATCTGCATCGCTTCGTCATCGCCGCGTTCGCGCTCGCCGAGTTGCTGGCGGAATCGCCGGTCCTGTTCGTCGGCGTCATTGAGCTCGGAGAACGCGTTGGCAACTTCCATCCCACCAACGTACAGCTCGAACCGCTCGACGTAATCGGGATCATCGTGCCGCTGCTTCGACAGCGGCGAAACCTCGGTCGGAAAATCGGTAATGAACGTCGGATTGATCAGCGCGTGCTCGGCCACCGCTTCGAACAGCTCCGCGAGCAGCTTGCCGCTGTTCATCGACGCGATCTTCTGGTGGGGTGTATCCGAGGAGCCGTGCGTGCCGTCCGCCTTCGGCTGGAACGCCTTCGCGCGCGCGACCACCAGGCTCTCGAGTTTGCCTCGGTCATCGAGCTCGCGGATATCGATCCCGCCAAACTCGGCGATGGCCTGCTTCATCGTGAAGCGCTTGAACGGCCGCGCGAAACTGATTTCGTTGCCGCGGAACTGGACGCGATCCGTTCCGAGAACCTCGTGCGCCAAGCCGCTGAACAACTCCTCGGTGCGCGCGATGAGATCGTTGTAGTCAGCGTATGCCTCGTAGAACTCCAGCATCGTGAACTCGGGGTTGTGCTGCGTGGAAATCCCCTCGTTGCGGAAGTTGCGGTTGATCTCGTACACGCGCGACAGCCCGCCGACGATGAGCCGCTTGAGGTACAGCTCCGGCGCGATGCGCATGAACAGATCGATGTCGAGCGCGTTGTGATGCGTCCGAAACGGCCGCGCCGCCGCACCGCTCGCGATCGGCTGCATCATCGGCGTCTCCACTTCGATGAACCCATGCCCGTCGAAGTAGTTGCGAATGTAGCGAACGATTTTCGCGCGCGTCTCAAACGTGGCCTTGACGCTGTCGTTGACGATGAGATCGACGTACCGCTGCCGGTAGCGCTGCTCGACGTCCGTCAGCCCATGCCACTTGCTCGGCAACGGCCGCAGCGCCTTGACCAGAAATCCGAGGTGCGAAGCTTTGACCGACAGCTCGTTGGTCTTCGTGCGGAAAACTGTTCCCGCGACCTCGACCCAATCGCCGGCATCGAGATTCTGATACAGCGCCCACTCGCGTTCCGGCAGCGAGTCCATCCGGCAGTACACCTGAATCCGCGCCGTCTTCTCGGAGAGGACGAGGAACGCCGCCTTGCCGAACGCGCGGATGCCCATGATCCGCCCGGCGATCTTCACGACCGCCTTCGCCGCCTCCAACTCCTCGCCGGACTTGTCGCCGTACGCCGCCACAACCTCAGCGATGGTCGTATCGACATCCGCCTTCGTCGGATACGCATCAAACCCAAGCGCGGCAATGCGATCGAGCTTCTCGCGACGGACGCGGATCAGTTCAGACTCGGAGACCTCAGGTTGCTGCGACTCGTCGGACATGCGGGCGACATCATAGTCAGGACCCGTCGTAGAATCGACGGACGATGAGCGCCGATTGGCAGGATTATGTGACCGTCGATCCCAGCATTTGCCACGGACAAGCATGCGTGGCCGGAACGCGCATCCCAGTTTCGGTCGTGCTGGACAACCTCGCCGCAGGAGTCTCGGAGCAGGAAGTGTTATCCAGCTATCCGCGCCTTTCGCGCGAAGCGATTCACGCTTGCATCGCGTACGCAGCCGATCTCGCGCGTGAAGAAGTGCTGGCTTGGCCAGCGTAGTCGCTCATGCGGTTCAAGGTCGACGAGAATCTGCCCGAGGAACTGCCGCAGCTTCTCCGCGACGCTGGATGGGACGCTACGAGTGTCGTTGAGGAGGAACTCGGCGGCTCAGACGATACGCAAATCAATCGCGTCTGCGATGCTGAAGATCGGATTCTCGTTACGTTTGACCGCGGC
>JBAVBF010000462.1:0-3627 GCA_049586115.1 Thermoanaerobaculia bacterium
AGTACTCGCACGCATGGATGGACGAACACCGCGCCGTCGTCGATCGGGTGCTCGCTCACGTTCGGGAGCACGGTCCCGTGCGCTCGGCCGACTTCGCGCGCACCGACGGAGAGAAAGGCGGTTGGTGAGGATGGAAGCCCGAGAAGCGTGCGCTGGAGATGCTCTTCACCGCGGGCGAGCTGATGGTCTCCCGCCGCGAGCACTTTCAGCGGGTCTACGACCTGCGTGAGCGGGTGCTGCCGGGCAGGTACGATGGCCGCGGTCCGTCCGCGAAGCCGGCGAATCGTGCGCTCGTGGCGAAGGCCGCGAAGTCGCTCGGCATTGCTACCGAGGCATGGATCGCCGACTACTACCGGATGCGCCGCAGCGAAACGGCCGAGGCGCTTGGCGCGCTGGCGGCGGACGGCACACTCCTCCCCGCGCAGATCGCCGGCATCGCCGCCTCATGCTATGTGCACACCGGGAACGCGGAGCTCGCGGACGCCGCCGCTGCCGGCAATCTTCAGCCTGCGCGGACGGTGCTGCTCTCTCCGTTCGATCCTCTCGTCTGGGACCGCCAGCGCGCGGAGGAACTCTTCCGCTTCGAATATCGCATCGAGTGCTACACGCCGGCGCCGAGGAGGAGGTACGGCTATTTCAGGCTCCCGATTCTCCGGCGCGGGCGGCTCATCGGCCGCCTCGACCCGAAGGCGCACCGAAAGGAAGGGGTCTTCGAGGTGAAGTCGATCCATCTCGAACCGGGCGTATCGATCAGCGCATCGCTCACGCGCGACCTCGCACGGGCCATCCGCGAGTGCGCGAGCTGGCACGGAACGCCAAAGGTCCTCCTGCGGGGAAGATCGCCCAAGGAGCTGATGCGCCCTCTGGGAAGGTTCCTGGGAAACCAGGGGGCAGGCCATCGTTCTTTCGCTTGAAGACCACGCGTGCGGGCACGAAGAACCGCACAGCGGAAGGTGGCGCTAACCGCCATCGTCCTGAGGGTCGGGCACAAATACCCGCTTCAGCGGCAACAGCGCTTTGTATCGCGAGTCGAACTGTTCGTAGTGCGCGAGAATCAGGTCGACGAGTTCGTCGCCGTCGATCAGGCGAAGATTCGCTTTCGCTCGCGCAAACGCAACGGCCGCCGTCGTAAACGTTCCGAGCGTAACCACCAGGCCGAATTCCGTGTGGGCGACTTTGCCGTACAACGCGGAGACGACCGGATCCCCTACTGAACCCTCCGTGCTCTTCACCTGAACCTTGATGATCGGCGGTTCAAAACCAAGCTCGTCGCGGTGGGCGATGACGTCCACGCCACCGTCCGGACCTTCCGGCGAGACTCTGGTACGGTAGCCCATCGCGTTCAGCAGATGCCCGATGAAGTCAGCGAACGGATGGCCCTTCAGCTCCTGCGCGAGCGTCTTGAGGATGAAGTCGCGGGTATTGATCTCGATCTCGCCGGTAACAGCCGCGACGGTCGTGTCCTCCGCCACTGTTGGAGGTGCAGCGTTCGAAGACGTGGCGGCAACGAACTCGTCCGAGAACGTCTTCACCTGAAAGAGGCTCATCGCCGATCCGATCTCGTAGAGCGCCCCTTGCGTGAAATGCGTACGCGGCACCGACTTGATCCACTTCACGGACCTGACGTGCGGGTAACCGGTCGGCTCCGAGTCGTAGCGATACGGTCCCGCTACCCTCCCGATATTCACCATGCGGTCAGATTTCGACGGATAGACGACGAGATCGCCGGCCTTTATTTCGTGCGCGAAACGGAACAGTTGCCCCGCGCTTGTCGGAATGGCGCCCGCCTTTGACTGCGGGTACGCAGCCGCATATGTGGCTTTGAAGGCTTCGCGGTCAGGCCCAAGAGTGGACAGATCCGGGATTCGATCCCAGCCCAACCCAATCAGACCCTGCCCGAGAAAAAGATGATGCGCGTCGCCGGTCTTACCGGCGTGAATCCCCCATACGACTTGCTCCGACGCAGCCATCGTCCACCCCTCGTTCTCTATTGCTGAAGCGCGGCAAGGGTATACCTGCTGCAGCGCGCGACAAAGCAAATGCGCAACAAAGAATTGGTGGTAATTGGTAGACCTTAAGGTAGCGAGTTCGAACCTTTTACTCGACTGGATTCGAGAGGCCGATGCGCTCAGGAGAGCCGCCGCGTGAACGCTTCCGGAGTCGTTTGGAACTCCATGCTGGCGCCCGATCACAATCGCTAAGAATATCCTTTACTGGATTCGAAGTAGCTTATGAACTGACGACCGGACCACCAAAAATCAGTTCTGGACAACGAAAACTTCGCGCACGCGTCCGTCCCAACAGGCGATACGCATCGAAACCCGGAGGTTGTGACATGCGGCTGCAATCTGCTCTCGGTTTGAAAGCGGAGCTCAACAATTTCTTTTCGTCGTTCCGCGACGGTGATTCACAGAGTTCGTTCGCAATCGGAGTGGCGCCCGGATCACAGCCGCAGCAATTCGCGCTCGCGGTGCGTGCGGCGACCGAAAACGACCTCATTCCCGACGATCTGAAAGTGCTCACCGCGAAGGCCAGCGGCGAGATCGACCTTCGCTACACAGGAGCCATTCGGCCGCTCGGCTCTGCCGCTCCGACGACAACGACAGGTTGCCACATCGGCGCCTCGGTAGCGCATCACCGCTGCACCGCCGGCACGCTCGGCTTCTTCGCGGCCAAACATGACGGAACGACCGGCATCGTGTCGAACAACCATGTGCTGGCGATGAGCGACGAAGGAAATGACGAAGACGAGATCGTGCAGCCTTCGCCAAGCGACGGCGGCGAACGGCCACGCGACGTCATCGCACGACTCGACGGCACGTACCCGCGGCTGAACCGAGGAAAAGTGCGCGTCGACTGCGCGTTCGCGCGTCTTATGCGTGACGTTGAATACGACGCGCTCGCACTGGGAGGAATGCAGAAGCTGTCCATCACAACTGCAAAGCCGGAAGAACATACGGAGGTTTGCAAAATCGGGCGGACTACCGGCACGACGTTCGGCCGCATCAGCGCGTTCGAATTAGACGGTGTGGCAGTCCATTACGACCGCTGGCGAATCCGCCTCGACGGGCAGGTCGAGATTGAATCGACGAACGGCAAACCGTTCAGCCGCGGCGGCGACAGCGGCTCACTAGTGTTCAGCCTGCCCGCTCGTCAGCCGATCGGACTTCTCTTCGCAAGCTCGCTGCTGGGCGGCGCAGGCAACGCCGGTCTTACGTACGCGAACAGGATCGACGACGTGCTGTCCGAACTTGGAGTTACATTTCTCCCGTGACCGGAGTGAGCCTGGAGCGTGCCCGAACGGCGAAGACCAAAATCGCCGATCTGCTCCAGGATGAGACGGAGGTCTGCGGCATCGGCATCGCCACGCTCGACGGAGGGTACGGCGTGAAGGTGAACGTGACTGCCGCCGCGCGACTGAACATCCCGGACGAAGTAGACGGCGTTCCGGTGGTGGTGATGGTCGTCGGCGAGATTCTTCGGCTCCGAGAAAAATAGAGACGGCCGCGGTCGTCTGTGAGGGTAAACGCGAAGGAGGCGTCGACCCTCGCATGACCGTCGCACCCGAAGTATTGGCCGCTTCTCCGTCACGCCGTAAATGGCTTCCTCTCGGCAGCATGCTGGCAC
>JBAVBF010000463.1:0-3763 GCA_049586115.1 Thermoanaerobaculia bacterium
GCCATCGGCTGCGCGGCAACGTCACGGAATCGATCCGCCTGCGGGTGATCTCGCCGCTCGGCTACATCGTGGCCGATTCGCATTCGCTCAGCGGACCGCCGCCGCAGCAGCTCGCGAATCGAGCCAAACGCAACACTCTTTATCGCGCCGGCGCGTATCTGCTTCGTCCGCTGCATCTCTCGAGAACGAGCGAGCAGCCGCTGGCCGCGGGCGACTATTACGAGCGCTCGCATCGCCTCCTCGGCTCCGAGGTTCGCAGCGCGCTGCAGGGCGATTCGGGCGCGGTCGAACGCATCTCGCCCGATCGCCGCTCGGTCACCGTCTACATCGCCGAACCGATCCGCGCCGGCGATGACGTCATCGGCGCCGCGCTCGCGTCGCAGAGCACCTTCCCCATCCTCCAGGATCTCTACACCGTTCGCCTCGGCATCCTGCGCATCTTCATCATTTCGGTGATCGTGGCGATCATCCTCAGCTGGCTCGTAGCGACGACGATCGTTCGTCCGCTGCGGCGCTTGCGGCTCGAAGCGGGCGCGATCCTCGACCGCCGCGGCCGATTGCGCGGACGGTTCCGCGGTTCGCGCAAGCACGACGAGATCGGCGATCTCTCGCGCGCGCTGGAGCGATTGACGCGTCGTCTCGACGAGCATGTTCGCTTCATCGAATCGTTCGCCGCCGACGTCTCGCACGAGTTCAAGAACCCGCTCGCATCGATCCGCACGGCGACGGAGATGCTGGCCGAGGTCGACGAGCAGGAGCAGCGGAAACGATTTCTGCGCATGGTCGAGTTGGAGATCGCGCGGATGGAATCGCTGCTGGCCGGCGTCCGCGAGATCACGATGATCGACGCGCAGTTGACGACCGAGGTGCGGACGCGCGTCGATATTCGCGGACTGCTGGAGCGGATCGTCGACGGTTTCCGGATGCGCGAGCGCGCCAACGTTTCGATCGCGCTCGAGTTGCCGCCCGATCCGTGCGAAGTGAATGCGTCCGAGGATCGGCTGATCCAGGTATTCGTGAACGTGCTCGAAAACGCGATCAGCTTCTCCCCTGCCGGCGGCGTCGTCACGATTACCGCGTCGTGCGATGGACCAGCGATCGTAACGGCGATTTCCGATCAAGGCAGCGGCATCGCGGACGCCGACCTGCCGCGCGTCTTCGATCGTTTCTTCACGCATCGCCCCGAGCCGGTGCGTCCGCGCGCATCGCACACGGGCCTCGGGTTGGCGATCGTGAAAGCGATCGTCGATGGTTACGGCGGTTCGATCGCGCCGTCGAACAACGCCAACGGCGGCGCGACCTTCGAGATCCGTCTGCCGGCGGCTTGATTGGATCGCTTCGATTTTTACCGCGGCAGCAAGTGCTTCTGAACTTTCCCCAGCGCCGTGCGAGGGATCGAATCGACCTGCACGAATCGGCGCGGCACTTTGAATGATGCGAGGTTCTCGCGGCACGCTTGTGCGAGCATGTCTGCGTCAAACGACGTGGCCACGACGAACGCGACCGGCACCTCGCCGCGTACCTCGTCCGCGGCGCCAACGACCGCGGCCTCGGTCACGCCCGGCTGTTCGAGGAGAAGCTCTTCGATTTCGCGCGGGTAGATGTTGAAGCCGCCGGAGATGATCACGTCGGACTTGCGGCCGAGCAGCGTGTAGTAGCCGTCGGCGGAGCGGGTGGCGAGGTCGCCGGTGCGGAGCCAGCCGTCGACAAACGGATCGGGGCGGCGCCAGTAACCGGCGAAGACGTTCGGGCCGCGGACGAGCAGTTCGCCGTCGTCGATGCGGACCGAGATGCCAGGCAGCGGGAAGCCGACCGTGCCGGCGCGGCGTTCGCCGATCAACGGATTGCTCAGCGTCATGAACGTCTCCGTCATCCCGTAACGCTCGAGGATGGTGTGGTGGAAGAGTTCGCGAAAGGGTTCGAAGACGTGGACCGGCAGCGGAGCGGAGCCGGAGACGAAAAGCCGCATCCGTTCGCCGATTTCGCGCGCGATCTCCGGCGGCGTATCGAGCAAGCGGACGTAAATCGCCGGGACGCCGAAGAAGAGCGTCGGTCGGAAATCGCGAAACTCGTCGAGCGCGGTGCGGTGGTCGAAACGTTCCAGCAGGCGCATGCGGCACCCGCTGGCGAGCCAGCAGTGCAGGCCGTTGCCGAGGGCGTGGATGTGGAAGAGCGGGAGCGCGAGAAGGAAGCGGTCGCGATCGGTGATCTGCCACATGGTCAACAAGTTGACGGCATTGGCGGCGAAGTTGTCGTGCGTCAGGACTGCGCCTTTCGATGCGCCGGTCGTCCCCGAGGTGTAGATGATCGCGGCGGGCGTATCGCCATCGAGATCTTCGATTGGTCGATCGTCGCGACCGCTGGTCATCTGCGGTAATTCGGCTTCGGTGATGACCAGCCGCGGCTCAGCGTCGTTCGTGATGTGCGCGATTTCGCGGTCGCGGTAGAGGATGTTGATCGGAACGAAGATGACGCCGAGTTTCACGCAAGCGAGGTAGATGTCGATCAGCTCGATGCGGTTGCCGAGGTAGACGCAGAGGCGGTCGCCCTTCGTGAAGCCTCGATCGCGCAACGCATGCGCGGCGCGATTGCTGCGGCGTTCGATCTCGGCGAACGTGAATTCGGCCCCATTCCATTCGAGTGCGACGTCATCGCGGCGCGCGATGAGCGAGAGATCGAAGAGATGGAGAAGGTTCACGATCCGCAGATTACGCAGATTGGACGGAGATGTGCACGTCGATTTGGCGATGACGATACAAAAGCGGTCGATTGGCGCGGAGACCATCGGGGCGGGAACCAGTTTTCGCGTGTGGGCACCCGCGCATCGCGAAGCGAGCGTCGTCATCGAAGGCGCGGATTACCCGCTGCAGGCCGAAGTCGGCGGGTATTTTCAAGGCGTCGTCGAGAACGCGCGCGCCGGCACGCGATACCGGTTTCGGATCGATGGCGGCGACACGACGTATCCCGATCCTGCCTCGCGGTTTCAGCCGGATGGGCCGCATGGCGATTCCGAGGTCGTCGATTCAACGGCCTATCGCTGGAACGATCGCGATTGGCGCGGCGTCGACAAGAACACGCTCGTCATCTATGAGATGCACATCGGCACGTTCACGCGCGAAGGCACCTGGCGCGCGGCCATCGAACAGCTTGCAGCGGTGCGTGACATCGGCATCAACCTCCTCGAGATCATGCCGGTGCACGAGTTTCCTGGCCGCTTCGGCTGGGGTTACGACGGCGTCGATCTCTGGGCGCCGACGCATCTCTACGGCCGTCCCGATGACTTCCGCGCCTTCGTCGATGCCGCCCACGCACACGGCCTCGGCGTCATCCTCGACGTGGTCTACAACCACCTCGGGCCGGACGGCTGCTACCTGAGCCAATTCTCGGCCGATTACTTCACGAAAAAGTACGTGAACGATTGGGGCGACTCGATCAACTTCGATGGCCGCAATGCCGAGGGCGTGCGCGAGTTCTTCGCGGAGAACGCGGCGTACTGGATCGAGGAGTTTCATCTCGACGGTCTGCGTCTCGATGCCACGCAGTCGATCAAGGATTCC
The DNA here is from genome assembly GCA_049586115.1 of Thermoanaerobaculia bacterium. GTDB lineage: Bacteria > Acidobacteriota > Thermoanaerobaculia > Gp7-AA8 > Gp7-AA8 > JADGNZ01. The sequence goes on from JBAVBF010000463.1 coordinate 3,558, forward strand.
TCGGAGGAAAACGTTCTGACGCTGATCGTCCGGCGCGCGCGCGAGGCGGCCAAGGAGAAAACGATTTTCATCGTCGGCGAAAACGAACCGCAGGAAGCGAAGCTCATCGACGACTACGGCCTCGACGCGCTCTGGAACGACGACTGGCATCACGCCGCGATGGTGGCGGCGACCGGGCGGCGCGAGGCGTACTACACCGACTATCG